>NZ_JAFCMC010000028.1:0-94695 GCF_018130085.1 Bradyrhizobium sp. AUGA SZCCT0169
TTCCCTGCGCAATGGCTTTACGGCTTATGCCGTGATCTCCCCGGAGACGAGTTCTTGGTTGACTCCGTCGCTGCCGTTTCGGCTCTCGCCTACCCGACAGCTTGACGCCAGCAACGGGCGCCAGGACCACACGGTTTTGCCGTACGCTTATCCACGCCGTCGTCGAGGCGTAAACCAGCGTCCACCGCAACCCGTCCAACGTCCGTGACGACGGCCGACGCCCTTCTGAGTAGGACGGGATGGGCAAACATATGCACCTGATTTTCGTTCTGGTAAACAGAAATCTTTTTTATTTTGGGGCTTGACACGATTTCCGTAAATCAGAATTGATTTGCCCGTCGGGTTGATTTGTCGCACCCCCGTTCAGATTGCATGACGCCGGGTCGGCGGCCGACGTGAGGCATTTCTGCCAGCCAGCGTGCGCGGCGCGCCATGTCGAAAAGCCACGCCATCCACTCCTGATCGCGTTTGCGTCGTTAAACTTCATCGGCAACGATCCACGAAACTGTCCTGAAGTCATTTTGTCGCCAGCTCGAAATCTGCCCAACGCGATTTCCCGGTAACTTGTGCGTCAAGCCGTTCCTGCAAAGTTCGACGGCATGACTGTTTCACAGGTGCACTATGCGCGACGAATTTGCCTCAAACGCGTTTCTTGCTGTGACCGCTGCAGGTATCGTCCTGCTGTGCTCAGGCCTTATGGCTTTGGTGCTCACTTAGCGAACTGCAGTCGGCAGCTTCCTGGCTGCCTTCTCGAGCTTGTTCCGCGGTGCGCAAAGCAAACGATGTCCGATCAGCGGAGTAAGGCAGACCCCACGGTCACAAACATTGTTGTCTCCAAATGACCCGAAGCTGCCCAAGTCAGCGACCGACCAGAAGCGGACTTAGCTGCGCGCTGCCGGCACGGAATTCGATTGCAAGCTGGTGATGGACGGCAAAGCTGGCGCGCTGTCGGTCTCCCTCCCAAGAGTAAAAGGCGACCCAACCGCTCAGCACCTCCGGGAGTGAACTGGGCTTTGAGGGAAGCGCGCACTCACAATTCTTATTCAGATGCGCGAGACACTCGCTGAGGCGATGAAGACAAGGCTCATGCCTGCGCGAGTACCGCTAAATGATTACCTACGGATTTTATCTGCCATTACCTTCTTCCCAATTCGCTACCACTTCTTCCCAATTATAGTGTTAGCGCTTCAGGGGGAGGGCGCCATGGAGTTGCCTCTGACCAATAGCGCAAGGTCTTTTCATGAGAGTTTCGAGGAAGCGGCGCTCCCCTCCGATGATCAGGCCGTCGCGCATTCGCAACTGACGGCCTTCATGCAATGGTGCGAGGTCCGGACCGGACAGCACTTGCCTGACCATTCCGCGATGGACCGCTTCTCGGTGGAGGAGTTCCGCAATTTTTGGCGCCTCTTCCTGGAGTGGTCCGACCTGCCCCGGCACGGCGCGCTCGAGCCGGTCTGCGTCGGCGATGCCTGCGAGACCGCCCGCTTCTTCCCGGATCTCCGTCTCAATTACGCCGAGTGCCTCCTCGCCGGCAGTCCCGACCAGACGGTCCTGACGGCCTGTCACGCTGGCGGCAGCCGCGACCGGTTCACACGGGGCGCACTGCGCATCGCGGTCGCCCGGCTGGCGACCTCGCTGCAGCGGCTGGGTGTGCGCCCTGGCCTCCATGTCGCAGCGATCGGACGCAACAATGCCGAGGTGGTCATTGCCGCCCTGGCCACCGCTGCCATTGGCGCGACTTTCGCTAGCTGCGCGCCGGACATGGGCGTGCCCGCCATCCTCGCGCGCTTCGCCCCTCTCGAGCCCGTGGTGCTGTTCGGCTGTCTCCGGGCGGAGCCATGGGATCCGGGCGTCGCCGTCGCCGAGCGCGTCGCCGGCGCGGCGGCCGGTCTGCCGGGCCTTGCCGCGATCGTCGCGTTGGACAACGGCTCGTTTCCCGCCGGCGAGAGGATGGTGCCCCTGCACAGGTTCGCCGATCTGCTCCGCGATGCCGTTGGCCGCGACGCCCGACCCGGCTGGCTGCGCCATCCGTTCAACCAGCCACTGTTCACGATGTTTTCCTCCGGCACCACGGGCGCGCCGAAATGCATTCAGCACGGCACCGGCGGCACGCTGCTGGAGCATGTGAAGGAGCACCGGTTGCACTGTGATCTCGGGCCGGGCGACAAGCTGTTCTTCCAGACCTCCTGCGGTTGGATGATGTGGAATTGGCAGCTCTCTGCCTTGGCCTCCGGCACGGAGCTCGTCCTCTACGATGGGCCGCTCGAAGGGCCGGACACCTTCTGGCGGATCGTCACCGAGGAGCGCGTGACCGTCTTCGGCACCAATCCTGCCTATTTGCACTTCTGCGAGCAGGGGGGCTTCTCGCCGGGCCGGGTGTTCGACCTTTCTGCGCTCCGGGCTGTGCTCTCCACCGGCTCCATCCTGCATCCCCGCCAGTACGACTGGGTCCGCGATCAGGTGAAGGCGGCGATGCCGCTGCAGTCGATCTCAGGCGGCACCGACATCATCGGCTGCTTTGTCCTGGGCAATCCGAACCTGCCCGTTCATCGCGGCGAGGCACAGTGCCGCAGCCTCGGCCTCGATGTCCGCTCGCTGCCGCCGCCTGACAATCCGGAGGCACTGATCGGCGAGCTGGTCTGCGCCAACCCTTTTCCCTCGCGCCCCCTCGGTTTTCACGGTGATGCCGACGGCACACGCTTCCATGCCGCCTATTTCGCCCAGAACCCCGGCTTCTGGACGCATGGCGACCTGATCGAGGCCACGCCCCATGGCGGTTGGCGGCTGCATGGCCGCTCCGACGGGGTCCTCAATGTACGCGGCATCCGCATCGGCACCGCAGAGATCTACCGCATCCTCGATCACACCGAGGAGATCCTCGAGGCGATGGCGGTCGAGCAGCAGGCAGAGGAGGAGCCCGGTGGCACGCGCATGGTTCTCCTGATCGTGCTGCGCGAAGGCCTGATGCTCGACAACATGCTGGCGAAGCACATCCGCTCGGAGCTTGCGCGCTGCGGCTCCCCCGCCTTCGTGCCGGCGCGCATCGCACAGGTCGAGGCGCTTCCTGTCACCTTCAACGGCAAGCGGTCCGAAGCCGCGGCGCGCGATGCGGTGAATGGCCGCCCTGTACGGAACCGAGCTGCCCTGCAGAACCCGGAATGCCTCGATGCCATTGCCAAGCATCCGGTTCTCCGGGCGCCTCCGGCCGTCAGGGTGCCGCGGGGACCGCCGCCAGGCTGTGAGGCGATCCCGGACCCTGAGCGGCTGCCGCAGGAGCTGCAGGCGATCTGCGAGCGCGTGCTGGGCGTCGCGCCCATCGGCTGGTCCGACAATCTTCTTGGCCTCGGTGCGGACTCGCTGGCACTGCTGAGCCTGCTGCTCGAGATCGAGAGCTATGCTGGGCGTCCCGTGGCCCCCTCGGCCTTTCTGGCGGCGCCCTCGATCGAAGGCTTGATCACGGTCCTCTCCGGCGGCGAGGAGGCAATGACGGCGCAGCAGTTTGGTCAGTCCGGCCCGCATCTTCGTGCCGTGGGTCCGGAGGACTGGGAGCCGATCTGCCGCTTCCTTGAGGAATCCTTCCGCGACTCGGGCATCAATGCCGCGACGTGGCGTCGGTTGTTCGAGCATGAGTGGTCCGATCACGGGCGCGGCTTCATACTCCTCGACCGCAACGCAGTCGTCGGCTTCATCGGAGCTGTTACCGCCCGGCGTCAGGTGAACGGGGAGGCAGTGCTCGTCTGCAATCTGTCTTCCTGGGTCGTACACGCGCAGTACCGCGGCTGGGGCATGGCCCTGCTTGCCTCGCAGCTGGAAGGCGCGCAGCTCACCTATACCTCCTTCACCCCACAGCCGATCTCTTGGACTGCCCTCATGGCGCAGCGTTTCAAGCCGCTGGAGTCGCACAGGATCGCCATGCTTCCGTTGCTACAGGCCGAGACGATGTTTGGGCCGAACCGGCCGGTCATCAGCTTCGATCCGGCCGTGGTCCGCGAGAGGCTGACCGGCGAACAACGACAGATCTTCGACGATCACGCGCGGTATGACTGCTTGCAGCTAACCGTCAGCGACGGGTCCGATTATGCCTATCTCGTGGTGAAGCGCCGCATTCACCGTGTTGCAGCGGGCCGACTGGGAGGACTGGCGCGAGTTCTGCCGCTGCGAATCCCCTATTCGGACATCCTGCATTGTAGTGCACCGGAATTGCTGTTGCGGCATCTCGAGCGCGTCAAGCTGACGATCCTGCGTCGACAGCGGACGGCAGCGCTCGTGGCGGACGCGCGGCTCTTTCCTGTCCGGCCACGGGGCGTGCTGCTCCCGGTGAGCAACTGTTACCGCTCCGCGTCGATCGCTGCCGGTGAACTCGACAGGCTATATTCGGAAATCGTGCTCCTGCCCATCTGATTTTGGCACATTTCGGACCTCGCGCAATTCCATGCTTGAGTCCGTCATGCGCACCAAAGCGGACGTAACGCCTGCAGATGCGGCCGACTTCTGAAAGGAAACGTGGGTCGAAGCGGCCAGCTAATATGGCCGTCGCCCCGGCGTTCGCATGACCACCAGCGAGAATTGTTCTTGCACGCAGGTCGTTATCTTCCTTTCTCAACAACGTCGCCAGCGGCGTATCGGTCCCCCGACGCGCAGTTGCGCATCTGAGATCGTGTGCGCTGCGCTCCATGTCGAAGAAGCGACGCCACCCACTCTGGATCGCGCTTGCCTCGTTAAACTTCATCGGTAACGATCCACGAAACTGTCCTGAAGTCATTTTGTCGCCAGCTCGAAATCTGCCCAACACGATTTCCCGGTAACTTGTGCATCAGCCGTTCCTGCAAAGTTCGACGGCACGACTGTTTTACAGGTGCACTATGGGCGACGAATTTGCCTCATACGCGTTTCTTGCTGTGACCGCTGCAGGTATCGTCCTGCTGTGCTCAGGCCTTATGGCGTTGGTGCTCACTTAGCGAGCTGCAGTCGGCAGCTTCTTGGCGGCTGCCTCCTCGAGCTTGTTCCGCGGTGCCCGAAGCGGAAGAGCAGCACCGCTGACCCATTGCGGCGAGCCGTCCGCCGACGCTAACGTGTCGCAGCTACAGACATTGCAGTCGTCTTGCAGAACGGACGGAAACGTCTGAAAATTCGTTTCAGGGCCTCTCTGGATCCAGTTCCGACGACCCGCTGAAGCCCCAGATCCGGCAGATTTTTTCTCTCCGCCCGATTTTGGAGCCCACCATGGCGACATTCACGCGATCGCAAAGCCTGCTGGTTTCCGTAAGTCTTGCCGCACTGGGCGGGACGGCACTGGCGGCGCTGCTGGCCGGGGGCGGTTTTATTCTCGCGGACGCACGCGCAACCGCCGTGGATGCATCGCTGCCGATCGTCAACGCCGATGTTCCGACCTGCGGCCCGCCGACGGCAACCACCCGGCCGAACATGATGCTTCGCCTGGTGCAGACGGAAGTGCCGCGCGCCGGGATGAACGCAGCCAGCCCCGCGCCGGCATTTGCGGACACCGAGCCGCCGCTGTGGACCGGCATCGGCTCCACCACCTGGAAGGTCACGACCGCGAACGAGCGCGCGCAGGCCTATTTCGATCAGGGCCTGCGTCTCGCCTACGCCTTCAATCACGATGAGGCGCGACGCGCGTTTCGCATGGCGCAAAAACTCGACCCCGACTGCGCCATGTGTTTCTGGGGAGAGGCGCTGGTGCTCGGTCCCAACATCAATCTCCCGATGCCGGAAGACGCGGTCGCGCCAGCCTATGACGCCGCGCAGAAGGCGAAGGCGCTGGCCGGGAAAGCGAGCCCGCGTGAACAGGCGCTGATCGGCGCCATCGCAGTGCGCTACGGCAGCGATCCCAAGGCCGCTCGCGCGCCACTCGACGCGGCCTACGCGGCCGAAATGGCGAAGGCAGCAAAACAGTTTCCCGAAGACGACGAGATTGCCACGCTCTATGCCGAGGCGGTGATGGATCTCAGCCCGTGGGACTATTGGAAGCCGGGCGGCCGCGACGCCAAGCCACAAAGCGTGCCGATCGTGCCGACGCTGGAGCGCGTGCTGGCGCGTAATCCCAATCATGCCGGCGCTATTCACCTTTATATTCATGCCGTCGAGGCGTCGGACCGGCCCAAGCGCGCCGAACCCTATGCCGACAAGTTGCGCGGCGCGGTTCCCGGCGCAGGCCATCTCGTGCACATGCCGAGCCACATCTATTATCGGGTCGGCCGCTATCTCGACGCGCTGGAAGACAACAAGACCGCGGTCAAGGTCGACGAAAAATACCTGACCGAGACCAACGCGCCGATGGGCGTCTACAGGCTCGGCTATTATCCGCACAACGTGCACTTCGTGATGGCGTCGGCGCAGATGGCCGGCGACGGCCCGACCGTGATTGCTGCTGCGGAGAAGCTCGGCCAGCTCATTCCCAGCGAGGCGGCCAAGGGCATTGCGATGGTGCAGCCGGTCAAGGCGGCGCCATACTTCGCGCACGCGCAGTTCAGCACGCCGGAGACCATTTTGGCGCTGCAAGATCCCGGCGATGCGATTCCCTATGTCAAGGCGATGTGGCTCTACGTGCGCGGCGTCGCGCTGGTGGCGAACCGTGACTTCGCGGGCGCTACTGCCGCAGCCAGCGCCATCGAGACGATCGAGCGCACCGCGGACTTCAAGCTGCTGAAGGATTCGGGCGTCCCGGCGCAGGAGGTGCTCCGCATCGCGCGCACGGTGATCCTCGCCCGCGTAGCGCAGGCCAAGGGCGACTATCGTACCGCCATCATCCGGTTCGAACGGGCGGCGGCATTGCAGGACGCCTTGGCCTACACCGAGCCGCCCTATTGGTATTATCCGATCCGGCAGTCGCTTGCCGCCGCCCTGCTGCAGGCCGGCCGTTACGCCGAGGCGGAGCGGCAATTCCAGCGCGCGCTCAGCCGGGCGCCCGCCAATGGCTGGTCGTATTACGGGCTCGCGGAACTGCACAAGGCACGCGGTGATGGCTCCGCAGCCCGCAAGGCGGAGGCCGACCTTGCCAGAACCTGGATCGGCGACCGCAAGCTGTTGCAGGTTTCAAATCTCTGAAGCGCGCCGATGAGGGATCGAATGCGGTCGCGACTTCCGGACCTGGAACATTGAATCCAGTTCGCTGGCGCGGAGCGGGAAATGGAACGAAGCGACACTGGGCAATGAAAGATTGTTTCGCCGAAGTGGGCATATCCACTTGCAGTTGTTGCGAGCACGGCAGGCGGGATTGCGAATGAACTCGAACTGCTCCTCGAGGTGTGGCCCCTCTGCAAACGGCCGGCCCGCACAGCGACGGCGGTGAGCCGGTCCACGCCGGTTACGGATATCTCTGGTGGACAAGGCCGACACGCGACGGGTCGCCGGCCTACTTTGCTTCCGGTTCGCACGGCCAGCTCATCTTGAACTTTCCGGACCGCAACCTCCTGATGGCGCTGGCATCCCGCTCCCCCTTCCCGGAGGGGCCGCGAAGTTTATCAACAAGGTTGTGTTACCCGCAGAGGCGGCGCGGCCGACGGGAGCAGCGTGTGTCGGGCACCTGGATCAGTGACGGGAGCGTGCAGCCGCTCAAGATCGTGCCCTTTGGCGGTTGCGGTTGGCACTTTTCAGACATGGCCGTTGTGACAGACGATGTCCGCTTGCAAGTACAGATCGGACTTCGGGGCAGCTGGTTGCTAACTTCCGAAAATGACCCTGGCTGTGTGAAAACGTCGCTGCTTTGCTATGATTCTCTCGTGATTCTGCGGGGGAAGCTGATGCGGCGCTTCGTTGAGCAGGCGGATCGTGGGCAATGGACGCTATTGCCGGAATGCGATGATTTCATTGACGAGAGCAACCCTGTTCGCGTGATCGACGTGTTTGTCGATACCCTCGATTTGGCTGAGATGAACTTCGAAGGGGTGGAACCGGCAGCGACCGGGCGACCGTCGTACCATCCCTCGGTTCTCCTGAAGCTGTACATCTACGGCTATCTAAACGCGGTCGAGCCGGCGGCTCGAGCGCGAGGCCGGCCGCAATGTCGAAGTCATGTGGCTATTGGGCCGGCTCGCTCCTGATCACAAGACGATCGCGGACTTCCGCAAAGACAATGGCCTGAAAGGTATGTGCTCGCTTCGTCGAACTCTGCCGTGAGATGGGCCTTCTCGCGACGGCGAGCGTCGCCATCGATGGCAGCAAGTTCAAGGCCGTGAACAACCGGGACAAGAACTTCACACGGGCGAAAGTGGAGCGGCGGCGCGCCCAGCTGGAGGAGAGCGTCGCGCGGTATTTGAGCCAACTTGATACCGCCGATCGACAGGAACCGACGGAGGCACTGGCCGCGAAGGTAACAAGGCTTACCGAGAAACTGACGAAACTGAAGGCGGAAATGGGCAAGCTTGCCGTTTACGAGAAGCAGATGCTCGCTTCGCCCGACCAGCAAATCTCGCTGACCGATCCCGACAGCCGTTCGATGGCGACGAGCGGGCGTGGGTCCGGCGTCGTCGGCTACAACGTGTAGGTCGCCGTGGATACCGAGCATCATCTGATTGTGACGCATGAGGTAACGAACAGCGGCTCAGATCGGGCTCAACTGGCCAATATGGCCAGGCAGGCCAAGGCTGTTCTCGAGACCGAGACGCTCGAGGCCGTTGCCGATCGCGGCTACTTCAGCAGCCTGGAAATCCTCGCGTGTCACGAGGCCGGCATCACGGTAACTCTGCCCAAGCCGCAGACGTCGGGTGCCAAGTCAGATGGCCGCTTCGGCAAGCAGGACTTTGTCTATTTGCCAGATGAGGACGCCTATCGCTGTCCAGCTGGGGAGCAACTGCCTTATCGCTTTACGAGCGAGGAGGACGGCAAGCGGCTACGGCGCTACTGGACCACAGCCTGTCAGGAATGTTCGCTTAAATCGCAGTGCACGACAGGGCCAGAGCGGCGGATTCCACGATGGGAGCATGAGCATCTACTCGAAGCTGTGCAGCAGCGCCTTGATGCAAACCCACAAGCCATGCGCCTGCGTCGCGAGACGGTCGAGCATCCGTTCGGCACGATGAAAGCCCGCATGGGAGCGACACACTTCCTTACCAAAACGCTTCCAAAAGTAGCCGCCGAGATGGCACTCTCGGTCCTCGCCTATAACCTCACACGGGTCATGAACATCGTCGGGACCAAGCCGCTGATGACTGCGATCGCGGCCTGAGACCGAACCGGTCCTGGCTTCTCACCGACTTCCTTAGAAGGGCGTTTTTACACGACCAAGACCCTTAGCGGACGTTACGTTTCCTTCCCAGTCTGCTACGTTGGCCCGCAACTTGGGGTTCGGCATGAAGCGACGTGTGCTTATTGCAGCAGTTTGCGGCGCAGTACTCTGGTGTTTAGGCGCACGAGCGCAGCCAGCTAAAGTTTGGCGTATTGGGTTTCTACGTGCCGCCCGGCCTCCTCAACGCGAGCTTGATGCTTTCCTGCAGGCGCTCTCCGACAAGGGTTTCATCCAAGCTCGCAACTTCGTTCTCGTCGAGCAGTGGGGCGACGGAAATGTTAGCCGGCTGCCAGAACTCGCCGCCGAGTTGGTGAACAAGAAAGTTGATATCGTCGTTACGGAGGGCACAATTCTTGTGCGGGCTGTTGCCGCCGCCAGCAGCACAGTTCCTATCGTAACAGCTTCGGCGGCGGACCCATTCATGGGGGGCCTCATCAAGAACCTGTCGCGTCCGGGTGGAAACGTAACTGGCTTTGCGAGCATGGAGCGAGATATTTCCGGTAAAGTCTTCGAAATAATCAAAGAGATGGTGCCGGGCCTTCAACGAATTGCCGTCCTTTCGGCCCGCTCGATCTGGGGCCTCTTTGCTCCCGGGCAGGATCAGGCCGCGAAGTCGCTTGGCGTCGAGTATAGCTTTGTTGAGATGCAACGACCGGAGGAAGTGGGTTCTGCAATGCGCGAGGCGCTTGCCCGTGGTGCCCAAGGTATTGTGATCCGTGGCAGTCCATTTTTTTCATCAACCCAGCGGCGCCTCATAATCGATAGTGCGGCGGAACACAGGCTCCCGACGATCTATGAGCGCCGTGATGACGCTGAGCAGGGTGGGTTGGTCAGCTACGCTCCCGATATCCAAGACCAGTATCGTGCCACCGCCGAGTATGTCGTCAGAATATTGGGGGGTGCTAGTCCGGGAGAACTTCCAATCCAACAGCCGACAAAATTCGACCTGATCATCAACCTCAAGACCGCAAGGGCGCTTGGCCTGAATGTATCTCCTGCGCTCCTCGCGAGCGCATCAGAGGTTATTGAATGATGTCGCTTTCTGGCACCTTTGAGACATGCCGATGGACGCTGAAAATGTCTGCTTATCGGGGTAGACCGGAAGTGGTCGGCGCATGGTCAAAACGACGCGATTGACCCAACAGCGACATTGGCTGTGCAATGCGGCAATCGTTTTGATGCCGGTTTCAGCCCCTATCAAAGTACTCGTTTGAACCGATAAGATGCCGTCTCCTGAGCTTAAGGGTCGGACATGCAGCGGCGCGAGTTCATCACGCTCCTAGGCGGTGCGGCGGCGGGTTGGCCGCTTGCTGCGCGTGCGCAGCAGCCGGCGATACCGGTGATCGGATTCCTCAGCGGCAGATCGCCGGACGATTCCGTGGCCAATGTGGCCGCGTTCCGTCGCGGGCTAGGCGAGGTCGGATTTTTCGACGGGCAAAACGTAGAGATCGATTTCCGCTGGGCGCTGGGTCATTACGATCAACTGCCGGCTCTGGCGGCCGACTTGATTCGCCGCAAGGTGACGGTGATCGTTGCGACCGGGGGCGGCATCACGTCGGCTCAAGCGGCTAAGGCCGCGACCGCGGCCATTCCAATTGTCTTCGTGGCCGGTACGGACCCGGTCGCGTCTGGCCTTGTCGCCAGCTTCAACAAGCCTGACGGCAACCTAACGGGCGTGAGCTTCATGATAAGCGCGCTGGCGGCAAAGAAGTTTGAACTGCTGCACGAACTGGTGACCAAGGCAACGGTGATCGGCATGCTCGTGAATCCGAATTTTCCGGATGCCAATATACAGCTGCGAGAGGCGCAGGCGGCGGCGCAGGCGCTCGGGCGGAAACTGGTTGTCGTCAATGCCGGCACAGACGACGAACTAAAGACGGCTTTTGCAACGCTCCTGCAACAGCGAGTCGAAGCGCTCGTTGTTGCCGCTGATCCGTTCCTTATCGCCCACGCGGAACAACTGGCCGCGCTTGCGGCGCACCATGCGATGCCCGCAATGTACGCTGTGCGCGAGCATGCAGTGGCCGGGGGTCTCATGAGCTACGGCACTAGCATCACCGACGCGCATCGTCAGGGCGGCATCTACGCGGGGCGAATTCTCAAAGGTGCCAAGCCCGCCGACCTGCCGGTCTTGCAATCGACCAAGTTTGAGTTCGTTATCAACCTCAAGACCGCCAAGGCGCTCGGCCTCGAAATTCCGCCAAAGGTGCTCGCCATCGCCGACGAGGTGATCGAATAGAGAGGCAATTTGCTGCGGTGCATGAGTCTCCTTGTGGCACTTTTCGGACCTGACGCTCCTGATCGGCGATGTCCGCTGATCGGGGAAGAGCGGAAGTTCGCGGCGCGCTGTCAAAGTGACGCGTTTGACCCAACTCGGACATTGGCCGCACCGTCGACAGTTGATCGGTGCGCCTTTGCACTTGCCGCTTAGTCGAAGAATGTTAGGTTTGCGTATTGCGCAAAGTGCAGCCCCGATGGAGGGCGAATGCAGCGGCGCGAGTTCATCTCACTTCTCGGCGGCGCGGCAGCTGTATGGCCGCTGACCGTATTCGCGCAGCAGCCGGCGTTACCAGTAATCGGCTTTCTCAACGGTGCTTCGCCCAAAGAGTTGGAGTCTCGCGTAGTTGCGTTCCGCGACGGCCTTGCGGAAAAAGGCTATGTCGAAGGCCGCAGCGTCGCCATCGAATACCGATGGGGATTGGGTCAATACGAACGGCTGCCAGAAATGGCGGTTGATTTGGTTCGCCGTCGCGTGGCGGTGATTGCCGCGACGGGTGGGGTGCCATCTGCGCGAGCTGCAAGAGCAGCGACTTCCGAAATTCCGATCATCTTTACGATGGGCGCCGATCCCGTTGCATTCGGGCTCGTCGCCAGTTTGAATAGTCCCGGCAACAACCTTACTGGAATCACACTTCTTTCAGGTGAGATCGTGTCGAAGCGGATTGCTCTGCTGCACGATTTGCTTCCAGGAGCCAAGCTGTTGGGTGTTCTTGTGAACTCAACCACGCCTGCTAGTGAGGCCGAAGGAGCGGCCGCAGAAAGCGCCGCGCGGACGCTTGGATGGGAAGTGAAAGGACTAAGAGTCGGTGAAAGGTGGGATTTCGACGCCGCTTTTCAGCCAGCAGTACAAGAACCCCTGGAGGCCCTTCTTGTAACCACCGATCCAATTTTCGAAAGCCAGCGCGAGCGAATTGTTGCACTGGCGGCGCGCCTCGCAGTACCGACAATCTATGCTTTGCGGGAGTACACCGTGGCTGGTGGTCTTATGAGCTATGGTGCGAGCATCAACGAAATGTACCGACAGGCCGGCGTGTACGCAGGCAGAATCCTCAAAGGTGAAAAGGCCGCTGACCTTCCGGTGATGCAAGCATCCAAGTTTGAGTTGTTCATCAATTTGAAGACGGCAAGGACGTTGGGAATCCGGGTTCCGTCACCGCTGCTCGCGCTTGCCGACGGGGTGATCGAATAAACTGGCCGATGTCCGAGTCTGGCACTTTTCGGACCTGACGGGCTTGGCTGACAATGTCCGTTATTGAGGTGCCGGCTCAACCGGTCGCCGCAACACAGGCGTTAAATCTCTCTGCTCAGACCCGGCAGGGAGCGGCATGAAAGCTCGGGGCCATTCGCAAGTTAACGCTTCTGCGGATATCGTCCTTCATCTAACCAGGCCGGCGCGGCTACTATCGGCAGTATAGGCGCACGAACAGGAACCATCAATGTCGACGGCGCGGGATCGCTCCTCGACGTCGGCGGTTCCCTCTCATTGCTGTCTGCAGGAGCTTGGCAACATGAAGTGTGAGCAATTTAGCACAGTCGGTTAGTTCCCCTGTGCGGCATAGCTGGTGCGGACGACATTGTTTCACATCGGTTTGCGCGGGCCGGCAAGGTTGGAATTTCCGGAACTGCCAAGCGCTGAATCACTGGATCAAACGGACCCATCTCGAAGCTGCGAAAAATGTTCTTCGAGCATGACGCACTTGGGAGACCTTCCATGCTTGCTTGGCGCAGCCGCAATGAGAATTTTCCGTTGCTACGTGTGCGACCATGTCGTCTCGGATGAATGGTAAGATCTGACGAACAGCCTCAGCGCGGCTAGCGCACTGAGACTGTCAAGGTTGGGCATCGAGGTCGGATTGGCACCTCGAGACGTGTCGGCCTATCTGAGAAATTCCGTTTACCGGGGTAGACCGGAAGTCGCCGTGGTCCGGCCAAACCGACGCGAATGACCCACAAGGGACATGATGTTAAGGGTTGACCCGCTCGTCTGATCAGTTTGAGATCGCGCGCGCTCATCTGATCGGCTATGGTGGCGATATGGGTCCTCTAGGATGATGAGGCCATTCAGTGGCACCTGAAATTCGCTACGCGAAGAGCGGCGATGTTCATATCGCCTATCAGGCCTTTGGAACTGGCCCGGTCGACCTCGTCATAATCCCGGGCTTTATTTCCAACATCGAGCACTATTGGGATTGGCCAGAAGCAGCTCACTGGCTGAACCATTTAGCAGGCCGGGCGCGAGTTATCCTGTTCGACAAGCGAGGCACGGGTCTTTCCGATCGCCTGGGCCAGTTGCCTGGTCTCGAACAGCGAAAGGACGATGCTCGGGCTGTGATGGATGCCGCCGGGGTTGAAAGGGCGGCTGTCATGGGCGTTTCGGAGGGTGGATCACTTGCAGTGCTCTTTGCTGCCGCCCATCCTGAACGCTGTTCGGCGCTTGTGTTGTACGGTGCTTTCGCGCGGTTTTCAGACTGGTTTCCGACAAAGCAGAAGCTTGACTCGTTTCTTGACTATGTCGACACAAAATGGGGTACCGGTGAGAGCCTTGCGGCGTTTGCCCCGTCGAAGAAGGGCGATATGGAATTTCAACGTTGGTGGGGCCGGTGGGAAAGACTCGGCGGCAGCCCATCAGCAGTAAAGAGCTTGATGCGATTGAATAGCGGCATCAACATTGATGGTATCCTGCCGTCGGTTCGCGTCCCCACTCTCATATTACACCGAACAGAAGATCCGACAGTCAGCATTCAGGCCGGGCGTTTTCTGGCAAGCCACATTCCGCACGCGAAGCTGATTGAATTAGAAGGGCCCGACCATATGTGCTGGTTTGGTGACAACGCAACACTCATTGCCGATACGATTTTGGATTTTGTTGTGGAGCCAGGCGCCGAAACACGAACCACAACGGCGTCACGGCGAGTGCTGACGACGATCCTATTTACCGACATCGTCGCTTCTACGGAACGAGCTCGGGAACTGGGGGACAAGGGCTGGCGCGAGTTACTGCAAGCACATGATGCGACTGTTCGTCGGGAAATCATGCGCTTTCGTGGGAACGAGATAAAGTCGACGGGAGATGGGTTTCTGGTCGACTTTGATGGCCCAGCACGGGCAATCCGGTGTGCAATGGCGATTATGGAGGCGATGGCACCGATTGGCATTCAAGTTCGCGCGGGGCTGCATACCGGAGAAGTGGAGCGGAGCGACGGGGATGTGCTCGGGATTGCCGTTCATCTTGCGGCACGTATCATGGATACCGCGACAGCAGGTGAAGTAGTCGTTTCAAGGACGGTTAAGGACCTTGTCGCTGGCTCAGGCATCGAACTCGATGACGCGGGTGAGCATTTTTTGAGGGGCCTTGAAGAGAAGTGGCAGCTATTCAGGGTCAGGACGGCGGCGTAACTTTTGACGGATATTCGAAGCCGTGCCTTCAAGGGAGATGGCAATGTGGCAGCCGGATGGATGGGGGTGGCGAGCGCGAATAGGATTGCTAACTCCCCACGCAGACATCGGGCCAGAGGCGGAATTCGGAGCCATGGCCCCGGACGGGGTTTCGATCCACGCAACCCGCGTCCCTCTTGGCGTCTATGCTCCAGGTGGGAAGATGGATCAGAAAATTGCTGACGATCCCGTGCGCGCCTTTGCCGAGCCGCCGCTCGTGGACGATGCCGCCGATCTGTTGGCAGCAGCCCCGCTCCATGCGATCGTATATGGCTTCACCAGTAGCAGCTATGTGCGAGGTGCAGCCGACGATGCGGCGCTCAAGAAGCGCCTGGAAGCGCGCACCCGAGGTATCCCTGTGGTCATTCCGTGCGCGGCGGCCGTCCTCGCCTTCGCCTCACTCGGCGTAACAAAGCTCGCACTGATCAACCCTCCTTGGTTCTCTGCCGAGCTCAGTCAACAGGGTGCCGGATACTTTCAAGGAGAGGGACTCGAAGTGGTCCACAACGGCTCGGCCGGCCTGCCCTCAGACCAGCGCGCCATACATCCCGGCCAGCTTTATGAGTGGGTCCGCGCCAACACACCCAGGAGCGCCGAAGCGGTCTTCATTGGCGGCAATGGCTTTCGGGCCGTCGGAACCATCAAGGCTCTGGAAGAGGACCTCGCACGGCCGGTGTTGACAGCGAACCAGGTTGCGTTTTGGCATGCCCTGCGCATCTCAGGCACGCGCGCATCGATTGTTGATTACGGTCAGATATTCGACCGCGAACTGCCAGCTTCATAGGGTCTGCACGCGCGACCTGTCTACTTCCGTTCATGGCACTTTTCGGACCTGACGCTCCTGATCGGCGAGCTGATCGGGGAAGAGCGGAAGTTCGCGGCGCGCTGTCAAAGTGACGCGTTTGACCCAACCCGGACCTCGACGAGCAGACCACAATTGGCGGGAACTCCTGCTTCCGTACTCTGAAAAAGGCCGAGGCGCATAGCAGTGAAGCTCTGGATTATTTATGATGAGAGCAGTAAGCTGCAGCTTGAAACCCCTGGATCAGGGGAAAGACGAATGAGCATCGTGCTGCGACCCGGCGCGCCGTCGGATGCCACCATTTGCGGCAAAATCTGCTTCGAGGCGTTCAGGGCGATTGACGACGAGCACAATTTCCCATGGGATTTTCCATCGGCAGAGGTGGCGACGCAGGTCTTGATGATGCTGCTGTCAAACCCGGGGTTCTACTCGGTGGTCGCCGAAAAGGACGGAAATGTTGTCGGCAGCAACTTTCTCGACGAACGCGGCTCGATTGCTGGCCTCGGGCCGATCACAGTTGATCCGACGTCACAGAACGCGACGATCGGGCGCCGGTTGATGCAGGCTGCGCTCGACCGCGCGAGCGAGCGGCGTGCGGCCGGGGTGAGGCTGCTGCAATCCACATTTCACAATCGTTCTTTGTGTTTGTACGCCAAGCTCGGCTTTGACACCCGCGAGACGATCTCGAAAATGAACGGCGCGCCGTTGGGCGTCAGATTGCCGGGGTACGACGTGCGTCCGGCCCGTGCTGCCGATCTCGCGGCCTGCAACTTGTTATGCCAGCGGGTTCACGGTCACGATCGTTGCGGCGAACTCGACGACGCGATTAATGCAGGGACAGCGCGGGTCGTCGAGTATCTTGGCCAGATCACCGCCTACGCGACGGATGTCGGGTTCTTTGCCCATGCCGTCGCCGAGACTAACGAAGGTCTGAAGGCCCTGATCGGATCTGCTCCGGGCTTTCCCGGCGGCGGCTTTTTGGTCCCGACCCGCAATAGTGAACTATTCCGCTGGTGCCTGCAAAATCGTCTCCGACTCGTGCACCAGATGACCCTAATGACGATCGGCCTCTACAACGAGCCCAAGGGCGCTTATCTGCCGTCGGTACTCTATTGAGCAAGGAGCCTCGGCGCAGCGCCGTCAGCGGCCAGATCTCTGCCATGGCCGCAGTCCGACAAGCGAGACGTCGCTGTAAACGTCTGCTCGCGAGCTTGTGTCTGCTTGGAATTTCACATCATAAGCCAAAGCCAACCAGGGCATTGGGCGATGTTGGCATTTCAGTCCTCAGCGACGATCTTGCACGAGCCATCTCCGATCCGCATAGGATCGGATGTCGATCTTCATCAGCATTACGGCTCGCGCTCGATCCTCACGACCGGCTCGAACGTGATCCGCTTGATCGGCTTGGGTTTCGTCACCCGCGTCCCACAACTCTTACACATGCTGCGATCCGGGTCGGCCCAGAAGTCTTCCATCGCCCGCCTGAAATGGACAACGATGTCCTTGCAGTCGAACTCTATATCCTCGACTAGCGCATGGCAGTTGTCGCAGTAGAACTGAAGGTGCTCGGTTTCGCCCGGCGGACGCCTTCGTTCCACCACGAGGCCCAGCGTGTTCGGCGGGCGCGTCGGGCTGTGCGGGACGTTGCTCGGGATGAAGAACGTCTCGCCCTCGCGCACGGGAGTGTCCTTGATCCGCCCGTCCTCGACGATGCGCACGATAATGTCGCCCTGGAGCTGATGGAAGAATTCCTCGCTGTTGCTCTGGTGAAAGTCATTGCGCGCGTTGGGACCGTTGATGAGCATCACGAAGAAGTCCTCGCCGTCGTAGAGATATTTGTTGCTGACGGGCGGGACCATCTCGTGGCGGTGCTGCTCGACCCATTTCTTCAAATTGATCGACGGCAGCGTACGCGCTGGGGCGGATGTGGTGGTCTTGTCGTCTTTCGGAGAATAGGCGATCGCCATGTTCAGTTCTCCTCAGTTCTAACCGATGCTATCACGAGACCGGATGGGAATCGAACCCACCTGGGGCCCGCTGACGACGGCTCTCAACTAAGTCAAAGGCGCTGTCTCATTGCAGGCCATCTAGCTCCACTAACCGAAGCTGGTTGAAATTGCCTCGCGACGGCAAAAGCAGCGCCCGTTAGTTCACAGACACTAGGCATGCTATGCACTTCTGCTTCTGGCACTTTTCGGACCTGACGGGCTTGGCTGACAATGTCCGTTATTGAGGGCACAGCGGACCTCCCGATTGAGCATCCGGACTTCTCGGCTTGACCCAGGCCGGACAATTACGGTTTGAACGCCAAGTGTCGGCCCGCGTTGCTACTGGGCGCCATGTGAGGTATGTATTCGGACATGCAGAGCACCAGTTTCGAGGACGCGCTGTCCGCGCGCGTCGACGATATGCTCGACGCCTGCACCAGGTGCGGCGCTTGCTTTGCTGCGTGCCCGATCACTGAACCGGCAGGCCTCGCGGCGTCGGACCCGTCCGCAACGGTGACGGGCGTGCTCGACATTCTGAGGCTCGGTGCGGGAACGGCCGAGGCCGAGAAATGGGCCAAGGCCTGCACGCTGAGTGGCGAGTGCATCAAGGTGTGCGATTATGGTGTCAACCCGCGCTTCCTTCTCGCGATGGCGCGGGTCGCGCTCACGCGCAAGGGCAGCGAGCCGCCCGCGCGGCGCAAGCGCGGCGTCGACGCCTTCAGGAAGATGAGCCAGGACGTGAGCGTGCTTTCGCAGCTTCAGCTCTCGGAGGAGGCCTTGATCCGGCTCGGTCAACGACCGTCCAGGCAGCCGCCGCGCGTCGAATTGCCGGACCTCGTATTCTATACTGGCTGCAACGTGCTGAGGACCCCGCACCTGGCGCTGCTTTGCCTCGATATCATGGATGTTCTTGGCATCGACTATCAGGTCATGGGTGGACCGTCCCACTGCTGTGGCATCCTGCAGCTACGCGCCGGCGATACCGACACCTCGTCACGTTTTGCCTGCAACACCATTTCCAAACTTGCACAGTCGAAGACCGGCGAAGTGCTGTCGTGGTGCCCAAGCTGCTTCGTGCAATTCTCCGAGAACATGCTGCCGACCTTCGAACGTACAACCGGAGAAAAGCCATTTGACATGACGCCGTTCATGCGATTTCTGCATCGCAATCTCGATACGTTGCGGCCGTTTCTGAAGAACCGGGTCGAGCTTGACGTCGCGCTGCATCGGCATCCAGGGGTGGCTGGCGTTGCCGAGGCGGCAGAAGAGTTGTTACGGGCAGTCCCCGGCGTCACTATCGTCAAGCTCGACGTTCCGGCGGTCGGTCTGCAAAGCAACAGCCTTGCATCGTTGCCCACGTACCAGAGAGAGCTGCACCTGAAAGAGCTGGAGCTGGCCGCGAAAGCCGGCGTCGACGCCCTGATATCGGTTTACCATACCGACCATCGCGAGCTGTGCGCGCATGAACGCGATTGGCCGTTCAGGATTCTCAATGTCCTCGACATTGTCGGTACCTGCATGGGGCTGCACCAAGACGACCACTACAAAACGATGAAGATCAAGCAGGACGTCGACGCGATCATTGGTGACGCCTCGGATCTCATCAAGCGGCACGGCGTCAATCTCGACACCGCACGCGCTGTGATTGTTAATGGCATGCTTGGAGATCAGCCGCTGCCCCTGCGCGATACCCGACAGCGACCTTGAGCTACTTCGTGGTTGGTGCGCAGATTAACCGAGCAATCCAAGAGTAACGCAGTAAACGAAGCCTGCATGACGTGCTCACTGCGCGTTGGGCAGATGTCGGCTAATGGGGCACCTTTGAGACATACTCACCTATCCAGCGAATGTCCGTTCACCGGGGTAGATCGGAAGATGCGGTGGTCCGGCCGAACCGACGCGATTGACTCTTAGCTGACCTAGTGGGCCACGAGGTCGCTTGCGGAATTATGGCACCCGTGCGTCCATCTCAGGGTGCAACACCATGCTCTCGCGCGCGGTCGCTTCATTCCGCGAACCGACGAAGATAGCAGGCGTTGCGCCGCGATTGATCGCGACGTGCAGCACGTTCGCCGGAATGTAGACGAAGTCCCCCGGCTGGACCGTATCGCAGTGCTCAAGCTCATCTCCGGTCCAAAGCTCCAGAATGTCTCCGCTCATCATGTACAGCGCGGTTTCGTGGTGCTCGTGCACATGCGCTCTCGTGCGGCCGCCGGACGGCAGCGCCATCAGGCCGAGCCAGACTACCTCTGATCCGGTGGTTTCGGCGCTGACGCCAGCCCGGTAATCCGAACCCTGCGGGACACGGTGCTCCGGCCCGGCCTTCACAACAATCCCGCGACGGCTGGTTGTGGCGGCTGATTTCACCTTAGTTGCGCTCGAATTGCTCATCGTTCTCTCCAAGGGTGTGTCGATGACGGGAGAATGTGGTCCGGCTGCGCAAATGTCTCAAAATGCGCTCCGAAAAGTTCCGAATTTTTGCGAATGGTGGCTACTCAGCGTACTTTCGTGGGGCTACGCTCGTCTGATGCAGCGGCTTGCCTTCGGCCCGTTTGTCTTCGATCCCGCGCGCGGCGTACTGCTGCGTGACGGACGACCGATGGCGGTCAACCAGAAGGGCGTTCGCCTGCTTGCCGCGCTGCTGCGAGCGCCCGGCGAGGCCGTCTCAAAGGCCGCTTTGATGGATACGGCGTGGCCCGGGACCACCGTCGAGGAAAGCAACTTGTCAGTTCAGATCGCTGCGCTGCGCAAGCTTCTCGGCGCGGCCCACGATGGCGGCGAATGGATCGCGACGGTCCCGCGAGTTGGTTACCGCTTCGCTGGCGCGATGTTGGGCGCGGAAATGCCGACTGAGAGCGCCGATGTCTTAGATGTGCGGCCGCTGATCGCGGTGCTGCCGTTCGGCATCGTCAGCGAGGAACCAGGCAAAGAATACCTCGCCGACGGCATCACTGATGACATAATCACCGCGCTCGCGCGTTATCGCTGGTTTCGCGTTGTTGTCCGCAGCTCGGCCTTCGCTCTCCGAGACAAGGCCGTAGATCAGCTCGGCGCGCGCTATGCTTTGCACGGCAACGTGCGCTATTCCGGCGAGCGACTGCGGATCTCGGCGCAACTGATCGATACGAGCGATGGCGCGCATCTGTGGGCCGAACGCTATAATCTCGTGATGGCCGATGTGTTCGCCATTCAAGACGAAATTGCCGAGCGCGTGGTCGCGGCAATCGAGCCTGAGCTTCTCAAGAGCGAGTCGCGGCTGGCGATCGTGCGTCATACCGGCAATATGACGGCGTGGGACTTGGTAAGACAGGGTATGTGGCATTTTCACAAGGTGACCTGTGAAGGGCATCGCGCCGCGCGCGACCTGTTCCGTCGCGCCTGTACAGCCGATCCGGACCTCTCGGAGGCGCATTCCTGGCTCGGCCGGGTCAGCGCCGGCATCATCGCGTACGGGTGGAGCGATGATGTTGCCGCCGACGGGCGGGAGGGGATGCAGGCCGCTACCCGCGCGGTCGCGCTCGACCCGCGCGATCCTTATGCGCACTACTCTTTCGCCATCGTTAGCTGCTACGCCGGCTCCGCCAACACCGGCGCGCTCGCGGCGCAGAGCGCGATTGAACTCAATCCGAGCTTCGCGCTCGGCCATCTCGTGCTTGGAATGGCACGGCTATTCGATGGCGATGCAGGTCGCGCGATGGCTTCTTTTCGGCACGGGCTCACGCTCAATCCTAATGACCCGCAGAACGTGGCGTGGCACATCTTGCTGGCCTACGCCGAACTTCTCAGCGATATGCCGGATAAGGCGCTGGAAAGCGCGAACCGGGCGCTGGCCTTGCGTCCCGTGTTTGGTCCGACATTCGAATTGCTGTGCTGCTGCACAATGGCGCTTGGGCGGCGCGATGACGCCCGCCGATGGGCCGAACGCGCGGAAGAGGTTCATGGCCCAGAAGGTCGCTTCGTTGCGCCAATTAGAGCCAGTCAACTTGGGTACGACAAACGCATCGCTGATCTACTACGGATTGCAACCGCGTGAACCAATATGCCCGACTTTGGCAGCGAGTTCAATTGGTCAGCGCAACACTCTAATCTTTATCAAAGATGGAGTGTGGACATGAACCAGCGACGTCGCATTTATTACTCGGCCGCTCAGCGGTCCGAGATCTGGGATCGCTGGCAAGCCGGCGAGCCCATGAGTTCGATCGGGCGCGGGTTGACCAGGAGTCCTCGCCAGTCTTCTCTGTGATCTCGCCAACGGGTGGTATCCGCCCTCCAGATCGGTGCCGAGCCAAAGATAAGCTCAGCCTTTCTGAACGAGAGGAGATATCTCGATGGCTCAGCATGCGCTGCTCGTTGCGGTCGATCGCGCGCCATTTGGGACGATCTGCGTCAACCATCAGCCGTGAAGTCCAGCGCAATGGCGGAACGGATCGCTATCGGGCTGCCGGGTCCGATCAGGCCGCCTGGGATCGGGCGCGGCGTCCAAAGCTTTGTAAGCTGGCTTGCCGTCCGTTCCTGAGGCGGACAGTATCGACCCTGCTGCGGCGGCAATGGTCACCGGAGCAGATTGCCGGCTGGCTAAAACGCATATATCCGGTGGAGCCTCAAAAGCAGGTGTCGCACGAGACGATCTATCGCAGCCTGTTCATCAGGCGCGCGGCGTGCTGAAGAAGGAGATTCTTGAGCACCTGAGGGCGAGGCGCACGGTCCGCCGATCCAGGCACGCAAGCATCAAAGCGGAACGGGCTCGGCCAGATTAAGAACGCCGTATCCATCAGCGAACGACCGCCGTCGGTCGAAGATCGTGCGGTCCCCGGTCATTGGGAAGGCGATCTGATCGGTGGGTCGAGGAATAGCTATATTGCAACGCTTGTCGAGCGCCATTCGCGCTACGTGATGCTGGTCAAAGTTGCCAAAGCGTCGTCTCGGCACTGATCAAGCAATCGCAGCGATTGCCCGGCGAGCTTTACCGGTCGCTGACCTGGGACAGGGGCAGGGAGCTTGCCGACCATCGCCTGACATTGGCCACCGAGGTAGAGGTCTATTTTTGTGACCCTCGGTCTCCCTGGCAGCGCGGCTCAAACGAAAATACCAACAGATTGTTGCGCCAGTATCTTCCGAGGGGCACCGATCTGTCCTTGCACAGCCAGGCCCAGCTCAGTGCCATCGCGAGGCAGCTCAACGAAAGGCCGAGAAAGACCTTGCTCTGTCAGACGCCGGCTGAGAAGTTCGCAGAATGTGTTGCAGCGATCGGTTGAACTCGCCGCACTTAGCGGACGTCGCGTCGGCGCTGGTCGATGTCCGCTATCGGGGGGCAAAGGGGACATCTGCGTCCTCCAGCCAAGCATAGGAACGCCGCCCATGCGATATGCCACTAAGGGCTTCTCTCGCCGGTCTGGCCGGTGCAGGCGGTTCAGATGGTCACTAGATACAGGTTAGCGGCAGCCAGTTCATTCGAGCCCGCAATGTTCGGTCGCCGCGCGGGCGTCCTACGGTTTCCCTGTTATGTTCGCGACGATACCTGTTCGCCAAATAAAATTCCCTGTTAGTTGCGCAGGGAATTGGCCCGAAAGACGCTGTGCTGCAGCGTTTTCTGGCCAGCGGCTGGGTCTCCGAGCCGCCAGAATCGCCAAATTCCCTGTAAAATTCCCTGTTTGCAGGGAATTTGCCCGGAGACGGGTGCGATCAACACTGCGTCGCCAGCCACGCATTCCGGCCCCCTAAGAGACTTCCCTAAAGACCCGAGAATGGGCCGGAAATCCCGAATTTTCCGGCATTCGACTTTGTCTCCGGACTCCGGATATCTGAGTTTCGGGGGCGGAGTCGCGAAAGTCTCCGGCCTCTCCCGCGAAAATTCCCGTCTTACGGAGACTATCGGCAGAGACGGGTTCGATCAGGACTGCCGCCCGACCTTGGCAGTCCGTGTCGGCTCGATCTCCGGTCGCGGCGCGACGGAATCGGCAATCCTTCACCCAGACTGCTGCGCGATCCTGATACTTTGTTTCGGCCAGATCATCGGCTTAAACTATTCACAATCAGGAATCTCTGGCTCTCGGACTGCCGCGCGACGATCTGGAGGATTCGATCCCTCTCGTTCCGCCTGCCGACCAAAGTCAGCCTACTTACGGCCGCCGTCCTACATTTTTCTCCCCAGAGAGGTCTCATCGCGTCGACAAGCCTCAGAGATCAAACTATGGGACTGACAGGTCACCTACCTTAGCTTACGGCAGTGGCACTCGGGCCGAGGAGTCGAGATATGCGTCACCTGTAAGTATTAGCGATGAGATTACGGGCAAGCATGTTCTGACCTGAAGCCTCGTACCTCTTTGGCTCAGCGTAGGGGATTGCTACACTAGACCGATGCTGCGCGGATTCGACCTTCATCTCAAAGCAAGCGATGGGACTTAATCACTCCTCGTGAAAGCACGTCGATGGAGTGCTTGCTTCGCGCAATCGTACTAGTCTCCAATCCGGCTTGCTTGAAAGCGTCACTATTACGAACCACATACTTTCAGTGTTCACGCCAGCCTCAAATCGGATGCTGATTTGGGAGGGTGGAGTCGCCTTTATTACCGCGATAGGTACGCCGTATGATTGAAGATTGGTAATTATTCTTTTTGCGTGAATTAGGAACTCACTTAACCGCGCGGTTTGCGGAGGCAGTTCGCCGAGCTTGCCAATCCATCCGCCGTTGTAAAGTCCAAGTCGAATCTTCGGCCAATGTGATTGGTCGAAGACTTTTGTCAGATGATCAGCCATCGAACCGCCTCGGCCGGAGGCTACGCCGACGACCACGCCCCCTCTAGAAGCCGTATTAGATTTTCTACGATTTTCGGTGAGGGTAGCCGATCGTTGTCATTTGAGCTGCTCAGAGTTCCGTCATAGTCAAAAACAATGGAACGAAACTTTTGTGTCTCGAATGCCAATTCAGTATCTTCTAGCGCTCGTCTTATTTTCCCGCTGCTGCGCGATGAGCGCCGCCGTCCAGGGGAGCGTACAAAGTGGATAACTTGTATTTGCCGGCGATTTGCGGCACCTGAGTTGTCGAATGATGATGGAAGTTTCGTGAAGAAAACCAGGAAGGTCAGCGCCCGCGGCGTGACCAGGAAAAGCGCCACCAGGACAGGCAGACAATCCGCGGGCTCCGCGATCTCGACGGCCTCGCCCCTCGGCATGTTGGCGCTCCATCTTCGCGAGCAGTGGACAAAGTCCGGTCGTGATGGGCTGGTGTTTCTCGCTGAAGACGAGAACAGGGCCGAGCGGCTCGGCGGTATCGTCCATGCACTCGATCCATCGCTCGATGTTCTCGTATTCCCCAGATTGAATACGTTGCCCTTCGATGGGCTGGAACCGTCGCGCGAGATCGCCGGCAGGCGGAGTTCGGTGTTGCGCCGCCTTGCCAGAAGCAAGAAGCCGATCCTGCTCGTCTCGACAGCAGAGGCGATCATGGAGCGGCTGCCTTTGCCGGCGAGTTGGTCGCGCATCAGCCTAAGCCTCAAGGTGCAAGCGCCGTATGACGAGCAGGATCTCGAGGGACGCATTGAGGAATTGGGCTACGATCTCGACGAAGAGGCAGAATATCCGGGCACCGCGCTCTTTCACGGCAAGACATTCGAGATTTTCCCGGCCGGTGCTCTCGGGCCGTACCGGATCGAGCATTCCGGCGGTGCGATCCGCAGAATTGTTGCCGTCGACCCGAATGAGCATGACGTCATATCCGATTTCAAGGAACTGATTATCGATCCGATGTCGGAACGCCTCGCGCTGGGCGGTAGCCGGGCGCTGCGGGCTACCTTCCCGGACTATTGCGATCGGGCACGATGGATCGTTGATGCAAAAGTACCTGTTCACGCTGACAGCTGGCTGAGTACGATCGAGGAGGCAGCTGGCCGCAGGGATTCGGAACGCGAGTATCTGGGGCGAGGGGATTGGAAGAAGCTGAAGAAGCGCATGAGTGTGCTTCCTGCTAAAAAGGCGTTTGTGGCCACGCCCGACTTCTCGAAAGTCGCGGCGCCGAGGAAAGCTCTTCGCGCGTTCGTGGCCAATGCGGAACGCGCCGGATCTCGTTTGCTCTTCGTCGCCGCAGTCGAAGACGATCTGCGCGCGATGGAGCGCATGAGTGGGGTCAGGGCGGAGCGTTTCGCCAACTGGGACGAGGCGGTGGAGGCCAGAAGACGCGAGGGCGCGCTGTTGGCCGACTTCGACGCGGGCTTTTTCGCTCCCGGGAAAAAGCAGACCTTGGTTGTGACCGCGTCTGACGTGCTCGGTAGCCGTGCCCATCATCCGCAACCGATGGCCAAAGCCTGGACAGCCGCCTTCAATCACCCGGATATTCCCGAGCGCGGCGCGGCCGTCGTTCATCTCCAGCGTGGCTTGGCTTTACTTGATCGTTTGCAGACCATCGACATGGGCAACGGTACAAAGCGCGAGATGATCAGGCTCGAATTCGCCGGCGACGATGCTGCGCTTGTTCCGCCTGCCGATCTCGCCTTGATCTGGCCGTACGCCGTAGAGCCCGGTAAGCTCACGTTAGACAAGGCCGATGGCAGCTCGTGGTGGAACAGACGTGGCGAGGCCGAGCAGGAAATCGAGGCAGCGGCCAAACAGCTTGCGAAACATATCGCCCAACGACGGCGCCGGCGTGCTCCCAAGCTGGTCGCTCCGGGGGCGGCCTATGAAAGATTCGTCGCGCGCTTTCCGTATTTCACGACGGTTGATCAGGCCAAGGCGATCCGGGACGTGCTGGACGATCTGGCGGCCGGTCACCCGATGGACCGGGTGGTCTGCGGTGATGTCGGCTTCGGCAAGACCGAGGTCGCCTTGCGGGCGGCGGCGGCTGTCTCGCTCTCGGGAAAACAGGTCGCTGTTGCGGTTCCGACCACGGTCCTCGCCAGACAGCATGTCGAGACGTTTCGCAAGCGGTTCGGTCCGCTCGGGATAGAAGTGGCGAATCTGTCGCGGTCAGCAACGGCAGCGGAGATAAGAGATACGAAGGAAAAGCTGCGCCGCGGCAAACTGAAGGTCGTTGTCGGCACACAGGCTCTCGCCTCGACCGACGTGAAATTTGCCGACCTCGGCCTCGTCATCATCGACGAGGAGCAGCATTTTGGTGCGGCGGAGAAGGCGAAACTTTCAGGCCTTGCGAAGGGCGTTCATGCCCTTTGGATGAGCGCCACGCCGATACCGCGCACGCTGGCGGCGGGTCTTGCAGGATTCCGGGACCTGAGCATTATTGCAACGCCGCCGGTTCACCGGCTGCCTATCGTCACCCGGGTTGCTCCGCTGTCGGACGCTGCGATCGCCGCGGCTTTGCTTCGTGAGCAGAGACGCCACGGGCAGAGTTTTCTGATTTGCCCCCGTATCCAGGATCTGGAGCCGATGCTGGCAAGGGTGAAGTTGACGGCTCCAGACCTTCGCATCGTATGTCTCCATGGCCGGTTGCCTGCCGAGGATATCGACGATCGAATGATGAGCTTCGTCGACGGTGAAGCGGACGTGCTCCTCGCGACCAATATCGTGGAGAGTGGCCTCGACATCCCCCGGGCGAACACCATCGTCATCTGCTGGCCGGAGAAGTTTGGTCTGTCGCAGCTTCATCAGCTAAGAGGCCGCGTCGGACGGGGCGGCACGCGTGCTTTCGCGTATTTGTTGACCGAGTCGAACTCCGAACAATCCGAGAAGCGTTTGGCCGTGCTGGAAGAGTTCAGCCAACCCGGCGCCGGCTTTGTGATCAGCGAGCGTGATCTGGATCTTCGGGGCGCCGGAGACCTGTTCTCCGAACAGCAGTCTGGCCATCTGCAGGTATTCGGGCCAATGCTCTATAGCCATCTTCTCAAGCGGGCGTCGGAGAAGGGCGCCGACGGTGGCGCCGAACTGTGGGTGCCTGATCTGAACCTGCCGATCGCCGATATGCTGCCCACGGGCTACGTACAGTCGGACGCTGTTCGCCTGGAAATCTACGGCCGTATTGCCAGATGCCGCACCGAGGATGATCTCGACGATTTGGAGGACGAAACCGCACGTCGTTTCGGCCGGCTGCCGCCGGCCGCGCGCGAGTTTTTCGCGGCGGCGAGGCTCAGGCTAGATTGCAAGCGGCGCGGCATTATGAGGCTCGACGTCGGCCCCGAGGGTGTTGCGGCGACCTTCCTCCCTGGTCGGCTTCGCAAGTCGAGAGCGAAGTCACTGGAGCGCGATGGCGATCGCGTGATCTATATCGGCAATGGCAATGCGAAGCCGTTCGACCGAATAAGCGACTTCCTTGAGTTGCTGGACGAGTAGTTGGCTAGAGCCGTTTCCATAGCATTCGATCGACGAATTCAGCCGATCACCTCCCGCTGTACGGCCCAAGGTAACGGCAGCGTTTTGGGAATGTCCTTTAGAGCCATTGTGGCCTCGCCATTCAGGACGCTCATGGTCAATTCTGGCGGCAGGAACGCTAATCGCAGGCCTTGCCGAACCACTTTTGGATTGATGTTGGCCGCCGCAGCAAGGTCTTCAACGCAGGCGTACCGACCCGCGGTTAGGTCTGCCAGCCACGCGTGAGCCCGGGCGACGGACTTCACAAGTTTTTCGTCGGTATGGCCCGGCGCGCGCGTGATGGTGGCAACGCCTTTTGGCTTAGGTGACCAAGGAATGTCGATGGTTCGCTGCTTTCGCTTGATATTTCCCGCATCCACACGGATGCAAGCTGCTGATACCATCACTTTTACGATTTGATCGATCGCTATCCCGCGCTCTTCGGCTGCCGCTTTTCGGACGCCCTGAGTTTGGCACTTTTCGGACATGGCTAATCTGGCGGGCGATGGCCGCTTCTGAGTGAAAAGCAGACATCGTTATTATTCGATTTGCGACTGGCCGCTCATGGCGCAAAGCGGCCGCTCGCAACGAGGCCTGGCCTAATCTACTAGTCTAATTAGTTGCTTCGCAACGGTTCCCAGGGCCAAGCGCAGAGGGGAAGTGATTTCAAAGGGGGCGGTGGATATCCAAGCGAGCGCAATTTCAACGGATGGCCCGAGAAGGTGCGTCGGCGGGTCGGAGGCGGCGCCGATCGGCTCATCAAGCAGTTCGAGCAGATTTCGCATGGCGTTTCACCAGATCATTCGAGACCGTGTCGATGATCTCATCCGATAGTGCGGGATCTGGCACCACGCGGGAGAGGACAACCGATCCGATCATCTCGGCGAGCGCCGCTATCGCCGCGCTCCGCTTCGCTTTTGCACTTCTTCCTGGCACGAGCTTGGTGAGAAGCCCGATATAGTTGATGACGATGCTGCCGAAGCATTCCCGCAGCGCCGGATCGTCGTGACGTGCCGCGTCGGCAGCCATTGCTGCAAGGCCGCACCCTTGCCCCGGATCATCGCGGTGGTAGTCCGACACGTAATGACGCACGAGGGTCTCCAGCGGATCATCGCTCGCTGCGATACGGCCCGCGATATCCTCGCTCATATCATCGTAGGCCCGCTTGACCGCCTGAACGATGAGGTCGTCCTTTGACTTGAACTGCCGGTAGAAGCCTCCGGGAGTGAGCCCGGCAGCCCTCGTCAAGTCGACAAGCCCGATACCGTCGATCCCACGTTCCCGGAACAGCCTTGCGGCGGTCGCGATCACCCGCTCGCGATTCTGCTCGACCGTTTCCTTGCTGACTTTCACGAGCCCGTTCCTTCCGATGGCGACGGCCGAGGCATAACGCCGGCATGACCTCTTTCAGCGGGGCCCGGACTGTCGTCCAAGAGGCCCTTGACAATGATTATATACATAATCATAAATAAGCGATGATTACGAACATAATCATTGGCGGCGCTGACAAGGGAATTCGAAATGGCACATGCACAATCGCGCGCAGCGGGAGAAAAGGTCGCCCTGATCACGGGCGCTTCGGGGGGCATCGGGCTTGCGGCCGGACTTGCCCTGATCCGCGCGGGATATCGGGTGTTCGGCACCAGCCGTCAGGCCGCGCCCGACGAGGTGCGACAGGCCATTCATATGCTTCGCTGCGATGTCACTGATGATGAGTCCGTCAAGCAACTGATCAAGGACGTCGTTGGGCTTGCAGGCCGGATCGACGTGCTCGTGAACAATGCCGGCCGCAGCTTGATCGGCGCCGCCGAGGAATCGTCTCTCAATCAAGCCCAGAGCCTGTTCGACATCAACGTCTTCGGCATCCTTCGCACTACCGCTGAAGTGCTGCCCATCATGCGCAAGCAGGGCCAGGGCCGGATCATCAACATCAGTTCGGTGGCCGGCTTCCTGCCCGGACCATATACAGCGCTCTACAACGCCACCAAGCACGCCGTCGAAGGCTATTCCGAATCGCTCGATCACGAACTGCGAACATTCGGCATTCGTGTCTCGCTGGTCGAGCCAGTCTTCACCCGCACCGCGCTGGAAGAGAACGGCGACAAGCCCGATCGGATCATAAACGTCTACGACAAAGGACGCACGGCCATGAACGCGACCTGGCGCAACGGCATCGCGGCCGGCGATCCCGTGGAAGCCGTGGCGGACAAGGTAGTGCAGGCTGCCACAGAAAAACAGCCGAGCATTCGGTACACGCCCGGAAAAGTGGCGGGCCGTCTCCGCCTGATGCGGCGCTTTGTTCCCGAAAAGACTTTCGAGAAGAGTTTTCGCAAGCAGATGGGCGTGGCTGATTGATCCCTGAAATCGAGAGATCTCCAAGCAAGCAGACATGTCTCTTTCACCGAGGAGCGACCCATGAAGTACTATTTGTGCAAGTACATCCCGCCGCGCGCTGATTTTCTCGCGACCATGACCGCCGACGAGAAAGCATGGATGAAGCAGCACGGCGCGTTCCTGGATGACCTGCTCGAAAAGGGACAGATCGTCGCGCATGGCCCTGTCATGGACCCGAGTGGCGGTTATGGCGTGTCGCTCTATCAGATCGCCGATGACCAAGACATCAAGGCGATCACCTCGGAAGACCCCATCGTGAAGAACGGCGCCGGTCACTATGAGCATCACCCGATGCTTCATCTGAAAACGCGCCGCTGACCGTGCCGCTCCGACGATTTGTCACCACCGATCCCCGGCAGGGCATCCCGATGCTCGAAATTCATTCAGGACAACATCCATGACCATCGCACTCGTTACCGGCGCTTCGAGCGGCATCGGCGCAGTTTACGCACGCCGCCTGGCCGCACGCGGCCACGATCTCGTGCTCGTCGCGCGCGCGACTGACAGGCTCAACGCCCTTGCCACCGAACTGCGCAATGCGCATGGCATTGCGGTCGAAGTCATCAAGGCCGACCTGGTCGACGGCTCCCAACTCGAACCGGTTCTCCGGCGCCTCCGCTCCGACCCGCCCATCGACATCCTTGTCAACAATGCAGGCGCGGCGTTGATCGGAGATTTCGCGACCGCCGATCCAGTCAGGATGGACGATCTGCTACGGCTGAACGTGGTCGCGCCGACGTTGCTCGCGTCCGCCGTCGTCGGCCGCATGGTTGAACGCGGCAAGGGCGCGATCATCAACATCGCGTCGGTGCTGGCTCTGCTCCCCGAATATTCCCGGGGCATCTACCCGGCGACCAAGTCATACCTGATGACGCTGTCGCAAGGCCTTGCCGCCGAAGTCGCGTCGAAGGGCGTCTATGTGCAGGCCGTGCTGCCTGCGGCCACGCGCACCGAGATTTACGAACGAGCTGGTGGCGACGCCAGCAAGGTGCCCAATGTCATGGAGGTTGAAGATCTCGTGGATGCGGCCCTGGTCGGCTTCGATCGCAAGGAATTGGTGACAATTCCGCCGGTGCCCGATGTGGCGGCGTGGGACGCCTTTGAGAAGGCGCGCGGCGTTTTGGCGGCAGGCTTCGGCAACTCCAAGCCCGCCGCGCGTTATCGGGCCTGACGGCGAAGTTGGTCGTCGTCGCCCACTGATTGGCGCGAGCAAATCGGACATTTGCGCGATAAGAGTGGCCATTTCGGAGCGCGCCGCTGGAACACGAGTACTTCCCCCGCTATCCCGGGCCGATCTTGCACGACAACCAGCCTGGACGTGTTATGCGGCATCGGGTTCGGAGCTATCGGTTCTCTTTCATTGCCAACGTCGAAAGATGACGCTGGCGTTGACGCCTCCGAAGCCGAAGCCATTCGAAATCGCATGCTCTATCGTCATGCGCCTGGCCTCATGGGCGACGAGGTCGACGCCTTCCGCGGCCGCGTCACCGTTTTCGAGATTGAGAGTGGGCGGCGCGATCTGGTCGCGTAATGCGAGGATGGTGAAGATCGCTTCCGCTCCTCCGGCTGCGCCGAGCAGATGACCAGTCGCCGATTTGGTGGCGCTCACGGCAATCTCACCGTCGCGACCGAACACGGATTTGATCGCTTCGAGTTCGGAAACGTCGCCAACTGGCGTCGAAGTGGAATGGGCGTTGAGATGCTGGATATCACCGGGCGTGAGGCCGGCCTGTCTCAAGGCGCCTTCAATCGCGCGACGCGCGCCGTCCCCGTCCTCGGGTCCTGACGTGATGTGGTAGGCATCAGCAGTCGTGCCATAGCCGGCGATTTCGGCGATCGGTTGGGCCCCCCGGCGGAGTGCGTGCTCCAGCTCTTCGATGACGAGGATACCGGCACCTTCACCCATGACGAAGCCGTCGCGATCGCGGTCGAAAGGCCTGGACGCACGCGCTGGCGTTTCGTTGAAGCCCGTCGAAAGGGCTCGGGCGGCGGCGAAGCCGCCGAGGCTCACAAGATCGATGCAGGCTTCCGAGCCACCGCAAATCGCGACATCCGCTTCGTCGGTTCGAATGAGGCGTGCGGCATCGCCGATCGCCTGCACGCTCGCGGCGCAAGCGGTAACGGGCGTACCGATGGGACCCTTGAAGCCGTAGCGGATGGAAATATGACCGGCCGCGAGATTTGCGAGAAAGGAGGGCACCGTGAAGGGCGAGAGGCGCCTGATCCCGCGCTGATCGGTCGTGCGAACTGCCTCGACGATTGCCGGAAAGCCTCCGATGCCGGATGCGATCACGGTCGCCGTGCGCTCGAGCGAGTGTGTGTCGGAAGGAGTCCATGCCGCTTGTGCGACGGCCTCGGCTGTGGCGACCAGTGCGAACAGGATGAAGCGATCCATCCTCCGCTGATCCTTGGGAGGAACGACCAGATCCGGATCGAAGCCACCATCCGGATCGTCGGCCTTTGTAGGCACGATTCCAGCGACCCGCGCGGGCAGGACAGCCGCCCATTCGGGAAGGGCGGCCAGCCCTGAACGGGCCGCGAGCAGGCGGGACCATGCCAACTCGCTGCCGCAACCCAGCGGTGATACCAGTCCCAACCCCGTAACGACGACACGACGCATAATCAGTTACCTTCCAATCTTGGCCCATCGTCGCTGATGGCAGCTAAGCTGCCATTCGCAGCAGATCGATGATCTCGGCTTCGTTTTTGAAGGGCCGCGGATTGGCCTGTACGAAGCGATGATTGATTGCAATCTTGCTAATCTGATCGAACTTGCCTTCGCCTATGCCGACATCAGCGAGGCGGCCAGGTAGTCCAAGTGCTCTTGTGAATGCTGCAAAGGCGTCTGCGGCGTCGCCACCCGGGGCGCCAAGTGCCGTCGCCAAACGCTTCTGCGCCTCCTCGGTGAAGGGTTTGTTGTAGCGCAGAAGGCTCGGCATGATGACAGGTGTGCAGTAGTAGTGGGGAACCTCGAAGGTGCCGCCAAGCACATGGCCAATGCCGTGGCTTGCTCCCATCGGAACGCGTGCCTGGAGGCCATAAGACGCCAGCCATGAGCCGTATTGAGATTGTCGACGCGCCTCCAGATCATCAGGTTGCTGCAAGGTCCGGAGCATTCCCTCGCGCAGAATGCGGATACCTGCCAAGACGACTTCGTCAGCTAACGGGGTGCCGGCCGGTGAGCACAGCGCTTCGATACCGTGATCCATCGAGCGAGTTCCCGATCCCATCCAAAGGTTCGATGGCGTTTGAAGGGTGAGGGCAGGGTCGAGGATAATCGCCAGTGGCATCATTTGGGGATGGAAGAATATCTGCTTCAACTTATGGCGCTCGTCCGTGACGAGTGCTGCTGCATTGTATTCGCCGCCATTCAGCGTGGACGGTATTGCGATCTGTCGGACTGTGGGCGAAAGGAACGGAGAGATGTTTACGCCCGGGCCCATGGGAAATGGATCGAAACCCGCTTCATCGCGGATATCATGTTCCATCGCCATGATGACTATCTTGGCGAGATCGATAGCAGAACCTCCCCCGACAGCCACGATTAGATCAGCTTCTGCGTCATTAGCTTGACGGGCCACCTCGGCAGCTTGCTTGCGCGTCGTATGCTGCGCAATTCCATCAAAGGTCGCCACATGTTTGTCGCCAAGAGCACGACGAATCTTCTCGATCTCATCGGTCTTGGTGTTCAAGGTTCGACTGACGATGAGGAAGATGCGCTTGGCATCCAGTCGCACCGCCTCGTCGTTCAAAGCGTCCGCCGCAGCTTTGCCATAAACGACACGATCGATTGCTGGAAAGGTGTGGATCCCGGATTTGCGCATTTCGTGTCCTCCATGAATTTACAGGATTAACTAGCTCTCAAGCGGCCGCGGTTTCGCGAACCTGTTTGGCCGCCGCCTTCAGAAGGGCCTGAGCCAGATCGGGGTCGTTGACGACGCGCGATAGCATCAGCGCACCGACCATCGTCGAGAGAATGGCCATCGCTTTGCCCTTGGGCTTCTCGCCGCTGGTTTCGGCAATCATTCGGCTGAGGATTTCGAGATGGTCTTTGATCCCGGTTTCGAATGACGCTTTCACGTCGCTGCCCTGTCTGGCGGCATCTGAGCCGAGCGCCACGATCGGGCAGCCGTCCATCTTTTCATCGCGATGGTCGGCGCTGAGGTAGAACGCAACCACTGCGCCGAGTGGATCCTTGGGTTTCGCCGCGGTCGCGGCCGACCATCGGAGAGTGGCGCTCTCCAACGCCCGCTTGGACGCCTGAGCCGCCAAGTCCTCCTTTGACGCGAACTGCTTGTAAAAGGCGCCTTGGGTCAGCCCGGCACCCTTCATCAGATCCTTGAGGCCGATGCCGTCAAAGCCGCACTCCCGAAAAAGGCGACTTGCGACATTGATTACAGTTTCGCGGTTTTCCGCGGCCTGGATGCGACTCACGCGCATTGCAAATCTCCAATTTTTTAGATTGCATTCGAAATCTATATCAGATATAGAGTTCGAGTGCAATCTATTTTGGTGAGGCTGTGCCATGAAAAAAGGACCCATTATCGTGCTGGGAAGCATCCTGATCGCGGTGTTCGGGGTCGCCGGATTCGTTACGCTTTCCATCCGTACGCACGCAGCCTCTGCCGTGAGCGACCCGAGGCAGGACCCACCGATCGTCAGATTGGTGACGGCAGCACGGGTGACCGGATCCGAACGCGGCTTCACGGGCATCATAGCGGCGAGGGTGCAGAGCAACCTCGGTTTTCGCGTTGCCGGCAAGATCGTGGAACGGCTCGTGAATGCCGGTGAGCAAGTTAAGGCCGGTCAACCGCTGATGCGGATCGACGAAACCGACCTGCGCCTTGCGGTCACGGCGAAGCGCAACGCCGTTGCCGCAGCGCGCGCATCTTTCGTTCAGACCGAAGCGGATGAACAGCGATACGCCAGGTTGGTGAGCAGCGGATGGGCTTCCCGACAGCGCTACGAGCAAGCGAAGGCCGCGTTGGATACCGCCGCGGCCCAACTGGCCACCGCTGAAGCTGATGCGCGCGTCTCCGAGAATGAGGCGACCTACTCGATCCTGGTAGCGGACGCGGCAGTGGTCGATACGCTTGGCGAGCCCGGGCAGGTCGTCTCCGCCGGCCAGACAGTCGTTCGGATCGCGAAGGCCGGCCCCCGCGAAGCGGTGGTTGCGCTTCCCGAAACAATCCGGCCAGCGATCGGCTCCGTGGCGGAGGCCAGCGTGTATGGGGCCGACGGGCGGCGCGATATGGCGCATCTGCGGCAGTTGTCGGATGCCGCCGATGCTCAGACCCGCACCTATGAGGCCCGGTATGTGCTCGACGGTGAGGCTGCGGCAGCCCCTCTTGGCGCGACGGTGACCATTCGACTGGCAAGCCAGGCCAGCCAGCCGGAAGTTCAGGTGCCGCTGGGAGCCGTGCTCGACGACGGCCGGAAGACGGGTGTTTGGGTCCTGGACAGCGCCACATCAACCGTCCGCTTTCAGACCATCAAACTTGTTCGGCTGAGCGGCGAAAGCGCGGTGGTCTCTGGATTGAGTTCTGGTGATCCGATTGTTTCTCTCGGCGCTCACCTCCTGCAGGAGGGCGCTCGCGTTAGGACTGCGTCCAACTGATGAGCTTCAATCTTTCCGCGATCACCGTCGGAGACCAACAATGCTATACGGTTACATTGTCAAGAACGAAATCCGAAAGACCTTCGACCACGTCAACAACCACCGCTGGGATGAAGCGGTGAAAGCAGTCGCGCCGGATGTCCATCACCGCGTTTCCGGCGCCCACGCGCTTGGTGGTGAGCGCAACGACAAGAAAGCCATGCGCCGCTGGTTTGAGCGCCTCGGACGCGTCCTTCCCAATCTCCATCTCACAGTCAACAACATCTGGGTGAAGGGCTGGCCGTGGAATACCACCGTGTTTGTCCAGTGGGACGGCACCGCAACGCTGCCACACGGCAACGCGTCGTACGTCAACCGTGGTCTCCACGTGTTCACCCTGCGGTGGGGTAGGGTCCATGCACTCGAGGAATTTCAGGATTCACAGGAAGCGGCCCGTGGGCTTGCTGCCCAAGCGGCAGCTGGTCTCAAAGAAGCTGTCGCCGAACCCATTGTAAGTTAGCAGAAGCGCAGTCAGAGGCCCGCGCTCTTTGGGTTAGCGCGGTTCACTCGGCGCCCCACCTGCCGCAAGACGGCGAACGTCAGGACGTCGAGGAATAGGAGTCGGCAAATGCTGAATTTCAATCTTTCCGCGATCGCCGTTCGAGAACGGGCCGTAACCCTGTTTTTCATCCTCCTGATGGCGGCCGCAGGCGTCTATGCCTTCTTCATGCTCGGGCGGGCGGAGGACCCCTCCTTCACCATCAAGACGTTGACGGTCACGACGGTATGGCCAGGCGCGACGGCGCGCGAGATGCAGGGCCAGGTCGCCGAACCCTTGGAAAAGCGGCTTCAGGAGCTGACGTGGTACGACCGGGTGGAGACAACCACACGGCCAGGCTACGCGTACATGACGGTTACGCTGAAGGACAGCACACCGCCATCCAGCGTGCAGGAGGAGTTCTACCAGGCCCGCAAGAAGCTTGGGGATGAAGCGCGCAAGCTGCCGTCCGGTGTGCTCGGCCCCTTCGTTAACGACGAATATTCGGACGTGAGCTTCGCCCTTTATGCCCTCAAGGCGAAGGGCATGCCGATGCGGGAACTCGCCAGGCAAGCCGAAACCATTCGCCAGGACCTCCTGCACGTCTCCGGCGTCAAGAAGATCAACATCCTCGGCGAACGTCCCCAACAGATATTCATCGAGTTTTCCTACGCCAAACTGGCAACCCTCGGCGTATCGGCACAGGATATCGTTGCCGCCTTGCAGCGGCAGAACGTCGTCACACCCGCAGGCTCAATTGACACCAAGGGGCCGCAGGTCTTCATCCGGGTCGACGGCGCTTATGACAGCGTCCAGGCGATCGCCGACACCCCCATCGTCGCTGCGGGGCGGACGCTGAAGCTCGCCGACATCGCCGATGTCCGCCGCGGCTACGAGGACCCTCCCACCTACCTTATTCGACACCAAGGTGAGCCCTCCATCATGCTCGCGGCGGTGATGCAGGAGGGCTGGGATGGCCTCGCGCTCGGCAAGGCGCTGGAGCAGAGGTCCGCAGCTATCGCTCGGACGCTGCCACTCGGGATGACTCTAGCCAAGGTCAGCGACCAGGCCGTCAACATCACCTCGGCGGTTGACGAATTCATGATGAAATTCGCGATGGCGCTCGGCGTGGTGCTGCTGGTGTGCCTGCTCAGCCTCGGCTGGCGCGTCGGCATCGTCGTGGCGGCTGCCGTCCCTCTGACGCTTGCCGTCGTGTTTCTCATCATGCTGGAAACCGGCCGGTTCTTCGACCGCATCACGCTCGGCGCCCTGATCCTGGCGCTTGGTCTTCTCGTGGACGACGCCATCATCGCCATCGAGGTGATGGTGGTGAAAATGGAAGAGGGCATGGACCGCATCAAGGCGGCGGCCTATGCGTGGAGCCACACTGCGGCGCCGATGCTGTCCGGTACACTCGTGACGGTCGCCGGATTCCTCCCGGTCGGCTTCGCGCGCTCGACGGCAGGCGAATACGCCGGCAACATCTTTTGGGTCGTGGGGTTCGCCCTCATTGTCTCCTGGATCGTCGCGGTGGTCTTCACGCCCTATCTTGGCGTCAAGATGCTTCCGACGATCAAACCGATCGAAGGCGGTCACCACGCGATCTACGGCACACCGAACTATCGACGCCTGCGAGGGATCATCACCTTCGCCGTGCGCCACAAGTTCGTTACCTGCAGCATCGTCGCTATCGCTTTCGCGCTTTCCGGCGTCGGCATGGGCGCCATCAAACAGCAGTTCTTCCCGACGTCCGACCGCCCCGAGGTGCTGGTGGAGGTTCGTTTACCAGAAGGCACCAGCATTGAGACGACGACCGCCGCAGTCGAAAAGCTCGAGCACTGGCTGGACCACCAGTCGGAGGCTAAGATCGTCACGAGCTATGTCGGTCAGGGCGCTCCCCGGTTCTTCTTCGCGATGGCGCCTGAGCTGCCTGATCCGGCCTTCGCCAAGATCGTCGTGCTTACACCGGACGCGGACGCGCGCGAGGCTTTGAAGCATCGGCTCCGACAGGCGGTGTCAGATGGGCTTGCGCCTGAGGCTCGCGTGCGCGTCACTCAGCTTGTGTTCGGACCCTACACGCCGTTCCCGGTCGAGTTTCGCGTCATGGGGCCTGACCCCGCGCAATTATACGCCATCTCTGACAAAGCTCTCGATGTCATGCGTGGCGTTCCCGATGTGCGGCAAGCGAACCGCGATTGGGGTAATCGCACACCTGTGCTCCGCTTCATCCCGGATCAGGATCGACTGAACCTCATCGGCCTCTCCTCGGCGGAGGTAGGCCGGCAGCTGCAGCTCCTCCTCACTGGCATCGCTGTTACGCAGGTCCGCGAGGACATTCGCAATGTCCCCATCGTGGCACGCAGCGCGGGTGGCGAGCGGCTGGATCCAACGCGTCTGGCGGATTTCTCACTGATGAGCCGGGACGGCCGCCCGATTCCGCTCGACCAGATCGGCCATGCTCAGGTCCGTCTCGAAGAGCCGATTATGAAACGCCGCGATCGCACACCCGTCGTCACGATTCGCTCAGACATCAACGAGGCGACCCAGCCTCCAGAGGTCTCTAAGGAGATCAAGACGGCCCTTGAGCCGCTGATCGCATCCCTTCCGGCCGGATATCGCATCGAATTGGGCGGATCGATCGAAGAGGCGACCAAGGCCAATGACGCGTTGGCGACGGTCTTTCCCGCCATGATCGCCGCCATGCTGATCGTCACCATGCTTCAGGTGCGATCCTTCTCGACGATGGCGATGGTCATGCTGACGGCACCGCTTGGCCTCGTCGGCGTCGTACCGATGCTGCTCACCTTTAATCAGCCCTTCGGATTCAATGCCATTCTGGGCCTGATAGGACTGGCGGGCATCCTGATGCGCAATACCCTCATCCTGACCGAACAAATCAAGGAGAACCGGGCTGCCGGCCTTGATGACTATCACGCGGTCATCGAGGCCACGGTGCAACGTACGAGGCCCGTGATCCTGACCGCACTTGCCGCCGTGCTGGCCTTCATTCCCCTCACGCATTCCGTCTTCTGGGGGTCGATGGCCTATACGCTGATCGGCGGCACGGCGGTCGGCACGGTTCTGATCCTGCTGTTCCTTCCTGCGCTTTATGCCGCGTGGTTTCGGATCAAGCCGACTGCAAATGAGATCCATGAGGGTTCGAGGGAGGAACCGGAATTGCGAACCGCAATGGCTGCCGAGTAGGGCGCTCTTGTCGGAGGAGATACCTTCAAGCTCTCACCCGCGGGGTCGCTTTGATCATATGCAAGCCAGCTGCGCCATCTTACTGCTCACAGGCGATCCTCTAGATCGAGCTGCTTCTTGTCTCCAAACACATCAACATTAGTTTTATTATGGAATTGATAAGCTGGCGCTGGAACAAGCAAACGCGCGCCTTGTATTCAGCGCGCGAGCGCGCGTGGCCCCCACGACCTAATCGCCTTCTAGGGCCGAATTGCTGTGACGGTTGAACTCGTTTCCGCTCGCGCCCGAGGCTCGTCGCTGGCTGGCTGACCGGCGGGCGACAACGGAGATGCTTGACGAGTTCTAAAATAGAACTATAAGATGGCGCGAGCGACTTACCCCGAAGGGTGCGCGCTTGGGAGGATGATCAATGTTGACGAAATGGAAGGCTGTGGCGGCTCTGGCTTTACTGCTGAGCGGGCCTGCATTCGCGGCGGACGAGCCGGGAATCTCTGCTACCGAGATCAAGATCGGCGGCGTCTTCCCCTTCAGCGGACCGGCATCATCGATCGGTCTCGTGGGCAAGGGGGTTATCGCCTATATTCAGTCGGTCAACGATCGCGGCGGCATCAACGGACGCAAGATCAATTACATCGCTTATGACGATGCTTACAGCCCTCCCAAAGCCGTGGAGCATGTCCGCAAACTCGTTGAGAGCGACGAAGTGTCGTTCATGTTCGGCCAACTCGGCACTCCCGGTATCTCGGCTACGGCCAAATACCTGCGGTCGAAAGGAGTGCCCAGTGTCGCAATTATCAGCGGGTCCTCCAAGTTCACGGATGTCGCCAGTCATCCCCTGACCACGACAGGTCTTGTCAGCTATGACACCGAAGGAAAGATCTACGCCAAATATCTGACGAAGACATTGCCAAACGCCAAGTATGCCATCCTCTATCAGAACGACGATCTCGGCAAAGACTATGTCAGCGCCTTCAAGGCGTTTCTCGGAAAGGATTTCGACCGAAAGGTCGTGACCGCTTCCTATGAGGTCACCGAACCGACGGTTGATTCACAGGTGGTCAATCTGAAGAGCTCCGGTGCGGATGCCCTCGTGATCGCCGGCACACCGAAGTTCGCCGCTCAGGCCATCCGGCAGGCGTCGGTGATCGGCTGGAAGGCGACCGTCATCATCAATTTCCCATCCGGCTCTGTCGGAGGCACGCTCGCTCCCGCCGGTCTCGACAAATCGGTCGGCGTGATCGTCGGCACGACCAACAAGGATATCCTGGATCCGACATGGAAGGATGATCCGGGCATGCAGACCTACCGGGCATTTCTGGACAAGTATTTGCCGGGCGTCGATATCACCAATGGCAGTTACCTGACCGGCTACCAGCAAGGCGTCCTGCTCGAGCAGATTCTAAAGCAATGCGGCAATGATCTGTCCCGCAAGAATATTCTCGCGCAGGCCAAGAACCTCAGGGATTTCGTGGTGCCGACTGTGCTGCCTGGCGTCAAGGTCAACACCACCGACACGGTGAACATGATCTGGACACAGATGCGACTGCAGCGATGGACCGGTACTAGTTGGGAAGGCTTCGGGGAAGTGCTGGATGCCAAGTCCGAGTGAATTCACTGGGCGAGGCGACGGGGGCGGCAGTTGGCGGGCTGGTTGCCAACCGCCGGCTGGTCTGGCCCGAAAGCTCGATTGATCGTTCGCGCGATCCAGGCAGGTAGGTCCAGCGGACATGGCATCAGAAGCGACGAATCGTGCCCCGCGCGCTTGTCGACCATCACAGCGGTTCAGGAGATTGTTTCGATGTCGACGAAGCCACTGACGTTCGCGCCAAGGGAGCTTTCCATAGAGCGTCGAACCGACGGCACGCTCATATTGAGCTCGCCACTTGAGTTAGGAAAGTGCGACTGGCGTATAACGGATTTTCTTCCGAACTGGGCAAATTCTGTTCCCGATAGAATTTTTCTTGCGCAACGCAACGCGGAAGGGGGATGGGACGAGATCACCTATCGCGAGGCATGGTCGCAGGTTCAGGCGGTTGGCCAAAGCTTGATCGACATGGGCGCAAAGCCGGCCGACAAGCTGGCGATACTTTCAGGAAACTCGATCGAGAACGCGGTGATCTCGTTTGCCGCGATGTCGATAGGGGTAGTTCTGGCGCCGATATCCCCAAACTACACGCTGATGCCCGGCGGCCTGGCTCGGCTCAAGGATATAGCGGACGCGCTGCGCCCGAAATTTGTTTTTGTTCAGAGCGCGCGCGACTTTTCCGCGGGACGTTCTATTCCCGAACTGGCAGCATCGACCTGGATCAGTGTCGATGGGGCGCCGGATACCGTGCCTTTCGGTGCGCTGAAATCCCGAACGGGGAGCAAAGAATTCGCGGATGCATCACAGGCGGTTTCTTGCGACGCTGTCGCAAAGATTCTCTTCACATCCGGTTCGACAGGTTTTCCCAAAGGCGTGCTCAACACTCACCGCATGATGGCGAGCTCCTTGCAAATGGGGAGTCGGCTGGTGTCTCCTCCGGACGCGCCGGTGCAGGTCGAGTGGCTGCCATGGCACCATACGATGGGCAGCAACGTCATCCTTCACGGCATTCTCAAGAATGGCGGTACGCTCTACATCGACGATGGCCGGCCGCTGCCTCAGCTCTTCCACAAGACGGTCGCGAATCTCAGGGAGATTTCGCCCACCGCCATGTTCAACGTACCTGCGGGCTACAATCTCCTATGTGATGCTATCGAGAACGACCTCGAACTTGGCGCCAGCGTATTCAAGCGGATCGATAGATTGAGCTATGCCGGGGCTGCCATCTCGCAGGCCACGCTTGAGAAACTCTATCGGCTGACATCGTCGATCACTGGCCGGCGAATTCCGGTCATGTCGGGCTACGGCACCACCGAAACGGCCCCGACAATCAGTACGACCCATTGGGCGACCGACCAGCCGGGAGAGATCGGTCTTCCCGCGCCGGGTCTGCAGCTAAAACTGATCCCTGTTTCCGATACGTACGAGGCGAGGGTCAAGGGACCCAACGTTACGTCAGGTTATCTCGGAAGGCCGGATTTGACGGAACTGGCCTTCGATGAGGAAGGATTCTATCGCATCGGCGATACCGTCTCGTTTCTGGATCCTCAGAAGCCGGAGCTTGGGTTGCGCTTTACAGGCAGAATTTCCGAGAACTTCAAACTCGCGAACGGTACGTGGGTCTCGATCGGGAATATGCGAGCGGCAATTCTGGCTGCAACCCGGGGCGTATTGCTGGACCTTGTCGTCGCGGGAGAAAATCGTGAATCGTGCGCGCTGCTCTGCTGGTTGAATCCGGCCGAGGCAGCGCGAATCTCGAAGACGTCCGATTTGACCTGCGACCCTCTCGTAGTTCAATTCCTGAAAGACCGTTTTCGGGAATACAATGAAACCGTCGGAAGCAGCGAAAGAATTTGTTCGTTCTCACTGCTCAAGGATCCGCCGTCGATGGCGGCAGGCGAGATCACCGACAAGGCCTACGTCAATCAGCGGGCCGTGTTGAGCCACCGATCGTGGTGCGTCGAAAGGCTGTATGCAGAGCCGCCAAGCGAAGACGTGATAGTGATTTGAGCGTGAGCGCCCTGACGGGCAATCACGCCGCTTGTTTGCGGGTCTTTGGCTTTGCGGGCTTGTCGCGAGAAATCCGTTCTGAAGGGGCGCGGGCCCCGGGGCCGGGGTGGGTGTGTACCTCCTTGGCCAAAAGCGGCTCTCCGCATTCGGAGCACACGATGACCGGATCGAAGTTCTTGCCGCATTTGCGGTGCTGATGCAGCAACGGCCGCCCGCGTTCGTCGACCATGTGGGTGTCGCCCCAATGGACGAGCGCCATCATGATCGGATAGAGGTCGAGACCCTTCTGCGTCAGGATATACTCATGGCGCTTAGGTGACTCCTGGTATGGAACGCGGCGCAGCACGCCCTGCCGAACCAGCTTTTTCAGCCGCTCTGCGAGCAAATGGCGCGTGATTCCAAGCGCTGACTGAAAACCCTCGAAGCGGCGCGTACGCAGAAAGCATTCGCGGAGGATCAGAAGCGTCCAACGGTCACCGATCACACCGATGGTTCGAGCCATCGAACATGGCTCTTGCTCAAGTTCATCCCATTTCATTCCTGCTCTCCGGTCGGCAGGCGCCTGTTCCCCTCGAATCAATCCCGGGAACCGCAGCCGCCTCTTCCATTCTAGATAGGTACTAAATGCCAAACAATACCCCGCGACCAGTTAAAATCAGCAGAATTCAGCGCAGATTTGACAGTTCGATTTTAGAACTGTATGACCGAATGGTAGCCGGAGTTCGGCTGGACGATCACCAAACCTGACCATCACTGCGCTCTGCGGGAGGAACTGACATGCCCCTGAAAGTTGAATTCCTGTTCGATTTCGGCAGCCCGAACGCTTACCTCGCTGAACTGGTCCTGCCGGGAATTGAATGGCGCACCGGCGTGAAATTCGAATATGTCCCGGTTCTGCTCGGCGGCATCTTCAAGGGGACCGGCAACATGTCGCCGTTCGACTCGCTTCGCGGAATCAAGAACAAACCGGAATACCAGGCGCTTGAGACCCAGCGCTTTATCCGCCGCCATAACATCACGAAGTTTCGCCAGAATCCCTTCTTTCCGGTCAACACGCTGATGCTGATGCGCGGCGCCGTCGCGGCTCAGTTTGAAGGCGTGTTTGAGCCCTATTTTCGTGCGGCCTATCATCATATGTGGGAAGAGCCCAAGAAGATGGATGACCTCGAAACCTTCCGGAACGCCTTCATCTCCTCAGGCATCGATATCGACCGATTGATTGCGCGTGCGCAGCAGGATGACGTCAAGAAGGGGTTGATCGATCGGACGACCGACGCGGTTGGCCGTGGAGCATTCGGCTCACCGACTTTCTTCGTCGGAAAGGAAATGTTCTTCGGCAAGGACCAGCTCCGTGACGTCGAGGAGTCGATCGTCGAACAAACCAGTCAGCTGGTTTCGAAAACGGCCTAAGGTTGCGAATTGAGGCCTGCAGAGCCAGGCCGATGTTCCGGGCTTGCATGGGGAAAATTCAGTCGGCCCCACAACGAAGTAAACTCAGGGAGAATGCCCATGCCTGGCCCACTTAGCGGTGTTCGAGTCCTCGATTTGACAGGCGTGGTGTCCGGTCCCTACGCGACCATGTTTCTGGCGGATCAGGGCGCTGACGTCCTGAAGATCGAGCCGATTGGCGGTGATATCACGCGGCGCAGCCGCGCCACCATCGATAAGGATGGCGAGTTCTCCGCACTTTTTATCTCTTCGAACCGCGGCAAGCGCTCACTGTCGATCGACGTCAAGAGCGCGGCCGGTCGAGAGGTTCTCGCCAAGCTGGTCGCGCAGGCGGATGTCTTGGTGCAGAATTTCCGCCCCGGCACCATGGAGCGCCTCGGTCTCGGCGTCGATGAGTTGCGCCAACGCCATCCGCGCTTGATCTATGTCTCGATCAGCGGCGTCGGCGAGACCGGCCCGTATGTGAAGAAGCGCGTCTATGATCCGATCATTCAAGCGCTGTCGGGGTTTGCCGATATCCAGTCGCAGCCGGTAACCAACCGTCCGCAGATGATCCGCACGATCGTATGCGACAAGACTACCGCTGTGTTCACCGCGCAGGCGGTGGCAGCGGCGCTCTACGCCCGCGAGAAGACTGGGCAGGGCGATCATATTCAGGTCGCAATGCTGGATGCGATGATTTCATACCTGTGGCCTGAGGGCATGATGCAATACACGGTGGTAGGAGCCGAGACGACCGCCGCAGATCCCAACGACCGGCCGGATCTCGTGTTCAAGACCAGCGATGGCTACATCACGGCCGGTACCATTTCGGATTCCGAATGGCAGGGCTTTTGCCGGGCCTCCGGCGATCCCGAGCTTGCCAAGGATCCCCGCTTTGCGACTCCGGGCGCGCGCTCGGTCAATGCCACGGCCCGCATCAACAAGATGGCGGAGTATATCGGCCAGCACACCACTGCCGAATGGCTGGAGCGCCTGGACGCTGCCGACGTGCCTTGTGCGCCGATCCTGCGGCGAGGCGAAATCATTCACAATGAACAGGTAATCGCGCGCGGCATCATCGCGGAGTTCGATCAACCGAAGGTCGGACGGGTGCGGCAGCCGAAGCCGGCGGCCCGCTTTGAGATCAATGAGGCCGCGATTGGCGGGCCAGCTCCCCGCGTCGGCGAGCACTCCCGCGACGTGTTGCGCGAGCTGGGTTACGACGACGGCGCCATCGACAAGATGGTCGCCGAGCGTAGCGTGCGTGTGGCGATCTAACCTCGAACCCCTGCGCGAGGTGGTGGTCGGTCTTTAAACCTTCGCCGGCACCGGCGTGATTGGTGCCATCGGGACATTCGCCGCGACGGCTCGCTGGAAGGCCTCCCGTTTCTTGATGCGTTCGAGATAGGGCTGCGCATTGTCGCAAATGCCAACGCCATAGGCGACGGCCCACTCAAGGCAGGTCGTGAGCAGGATGTCGGCGCTGGTAAACCGGTCGCCCATCAGGAATTGCCGGCCGTCTGCAAGTGCTACTTCGACATGGCGCAACTGCTGGCGGAAATACTCGCCGGCCTGGGCAACGACCTCGGGCGCAATACCGTAGATTGGACCGAGCGCGTCGGCCCGATGGCGGCGCATCACGTAAAGGCTGGTTGAATCCAGCTCCGCGACGATAAAGAAACACCATTCCAGCCACGCGGCATACTCACGGGTGGTTTCAGGAATCAGCGAGCGCTCCGTCGTGGAGTACATTCGCGACAAGTAGGCAACGATCGCGGCGCTCTCGCCGATGGAGAAGTCGCCGTCCTGAAGCAGCGGAATTTTCTGGCGCGGATTGAGCTTGGTATATTCCGCGGTCTTGGTCTCGCCCGTCCGCGGCCCGATCGGCTTTGTCGTGTAAGCCAAGCCCAACTCGTGCATGGCCCAATGCGGACGGATGGTGCGGCTTGTCCCAACGCCCCACAGGGTCAGGTTTGGTGTAGCGCTCATGTTACCACTTCTCCACGGACGGACGGAGGTCGAGTTCGTGGGTCCAGCCATCCCTGCTTTGCTGGTGGGTGAACCAATAGGCCTCAGCAATGGAAGATGTCTTTGTCAGGCTATCTGGGGGAATTTCGCTTGCCTCGATCCCCTTCGCCGCTTTCATGCGCTGATGAATCGCCTCGCTGTCGACGCCAGCGTCGATCAGGAGATGCACGACATGAATGTTCTTCGGCCCCAACTCGCGCGCCATCGCCTGGGCCACGGCTCGAAGTCCGAACTTCGCTGATGAAAATGCCGCAAACCCCTGGCCGCCGCGCACGCTGGCCGTCGCACCCGTAAAGAAGATGGTGCCGTGTCCACGCGGAAGCATGACGCGCGCAGCCTCACGCCCGACCAGGAAGCCGCCATAGCAGGCCAGTTCCCATGCCTTGAAGAACAGCTTCTCTGTGGTGTCCAGCAAAGGCTTGTTGACGTTCGAACCGGCATTGTAGAGACAGACCTCGATCGGTCCGAGCTCTTTTTCGATCCGCGCGAATATGCCCTGGACCTCTGCTTCCTGACGGGCGTCGACGCTGAACGCGTGAATGTTATGTCCAGCTTCCCTCAGCTCGGCCACAAGTCCCTGCGATTTGGACGCATCACGCCTGCAGATGCAAACCGTATAGCCGCCCTTGGCAAAACGCCTCGCGACCGCCGCCCCGATCGCATCGCCTGCGCCCACAAGTATCGCTACGCCGCGGTTCGCCGTCATTCCGCTCCTCCCACAGAGTTCCTATTTGATACTTTTATCGTAACGATCGGATGGCGCTCTGTAAACGACGGCGTTCAACAATGATCCAATCATAATAGGGCAGCCTAGTTGCCCCTTCGGACCTCGTAAAGCCCGGACGATGATTTAATCATTGACGAGTTCTAAAAAAGAACGGTAGGTTCGGCCAAGCATCCGCGCGTTGCGCGAGCGGGCAATCGTTGATGGAGAGGTCAGTCGTGGCGGAGCTTTCAGAGACGATCGATCTCGACGAGATTGCTGTCGGCTTGCCGCGTCGTATCCATGAAGTAACGGCAAGACAGGTTGCCAAAGCCCCCGACCGGATCGCGCTGGTCGAAGACGGGGCATCCTGGAGCTACCGCGATCTGGATCAGCGTGTCAGCGAGATCGCCACCGTCCTGTCGTCGCTGGGAATCAGGGCGGGCGACCGGATGATTATTGTCAGCGAAAACTGTATTGCGCTCGCCGCATTGCTGCTGGCGGTGAGCCGGCTCGACGCCTGGGCGATCGTCGCCAACCCGCGACTGTCCGCACGCGAACTGGATCAGATCCGCGACCATAGCGGCGCCCGCCGGATGTTTTTCACATCGGGTATTTCGAAGGAGGCCACGGCTCACGCTTCGCGCTATGGCGCCGAGAACGAGCGAATAGGCCCACTGCCGGAAGTTGGTGTTGGTCCGCTCAACGAAAGCGCCACCGTCGAGCCGGTGGAGGCCGATCCCGTAAAACAAGTCGCGGTGCTGATCTACACCTCGGGAACGACGGGGACCCCGAAAGGCGTGATGCTCTCGCATGACAACCTGCTGATCAGCGCAAAGACCACGGCGCATATTCGCAAAATGAACGAAGACGATAAGATCTATCTCGTCTTGCCGATCTCCCATATCGTCGGCATCTCGCTCCTGATCATGACATTGATGACCGGCGGCACGGTGCGGATGGTCAGCAAGTACGATCCTGCCGCGACCGCCAGGGCGATTGCGGAGGAGGGCGTTACCATCCTCAATGGGGTGCCGGCTACCTATCAACGGCTGCTGGAGTACAAGAGCGTGTCGGGTGTGGAGCAACTCGCCCGAGGCTCATTACGCCTGATCGGCGTCGCTGGCGCGCCCCTCGATTTGAATCTGAAGTTGCGTGTGGAAAAGGAGTTCGGCCTTCCGCTGCTTAACGGCTACGGGATCACCGAATGTTCGCCGGGGATATCGGGCGTGCGCTTCGATGCGCCACGCGCCGACCAGGCGGTAGGGACAGTACTGCCGGGAGTAGAGGCGAGGGTCAGAACGCTGGACGGAATTCCGACCGCAAGAGGTGAAGTCGGAGAGCTGCATGTCCGCGGGCGCAACGTGATGCTTGGCTACTATCGTGCCCCCGAGTTGACCGCCAAGGCAATCGACAGCGAGGGCTGGTTCAACACCGGCGATCTGGCGCGTTTCGACGGCGATTGTCTGTACATTGTCGGCCGCACCAAGGAAATGATCATCCGTTCGGGCTTCAACGTCTATCCCGCCGAGGTCGAAGCGGTCCTCAGTTTACACAAGGACGTCGTGCAATGCGCCGTGGTCGGCCGTGCTGTCGACGGCAATGAAGAGATTGTCGGGTTCGTGCAACTGCTGCCAGGGTCGCGGGCGACGCCGGAGGATCTGATGGGCTTTATCCGATTTCAGCTCACCTCATACAAGCGGCCGTCCAAGATTATCATCCTCGATGCGTTGCCGGCCACCTCAACCGGCAAGATACTCAAGCACAAGCTTGCGGAGTCCTTGCGTGGCGAGGGTGATGAAAGCCCTCCGAAGCGGGCGGCCGAATTTCGCAGACAACATGTCTAACCTGACCGGGAGAATACCCTTGCAAAAGAGAAACGCGACCGTGGCCGTGATCGGTGCTGGCGACTTTATCGGCAGTGAAATTGCAAAGAAGTTCGCCTCGGAGGGCTTTACGGTGTTCGCCGGGCGCCGCAACGGCGCCAAGCTCGAACCGCTGGTCAAGGAGATCGAGAAGGCCGGCGGCGAAATTCACGCGCGCTCGCTCGACGCACGCAAGGAGGAGGAAATCATTTCCTTCCTCGGCGACGCAGACAAGCACGCACCGCTTGAGGTTTGCATCTTCAACATCGGCGCCAACGTCAACTATCCGATTCTGGATACGACCGAACGCGTATTCCGAAAGGTCTGGGAAATGGCCTGCTATTCCGGCTTTCTCGCCGGCCGCGAGGCAGCCCGCCTGATGCTTCCCCGTGGTAAAGGCAATATCTTCTTTACTGGCGCAACAGCGAGCCTTCGCGGTGGGACGGGATATGCGGCCTTCGCCAGCGCGAAGTTCGGCCTGCGGGCCGTTGCACAGGCGACCGCGCGCGAGTTGGGGCCGAAGAACATCCACGTCGCCCATCTCATCATTGATTCCGGGGTCGACACAGAATGGGTCCGGCAACGGCGGATCGAGGCCCTGGGTCCGAATGCGCTGGATGATCCCAATGCGCTGATGCCGCCATCTTCAGTCGCGGAATCCTATTGGTTACTCTACCAGCAGCCGCGAAGCGCTTGGACCTTTGAATTGGAAATTCGTCCGTTCGGCGAGAAGTGGTAGCGGGGGCTTCTCACGATGGAGCTCAATCTTTCCAGCGAAGACGCTGCGTTTCGTGACGAGGTGCGCGCTTTTATTGCGGAGAATTATCCGCAGGAAATGCGGGTTCCAAACCCCGAGACCGATCTGACCAAGGAGCAGTCGCTGCTCTGGCACCGCATCCTCTACAAGAAGGGTTGGATTGCTCCGCTCTGGCCCAAGGAATATGGCGGCCCCGGCTGGTCGGTCACGCGGCGATTCATCTTCGAACAGGAGACGTCGCGCGCCGGGACGCTGCCGCCGCTTGCGTTCAGTGTCACCATGGTGGGCCCGGTCATCTACACCTTCGGTAATGACGCGCAGAAAAAGAAGTATCTGCCACGAATCCTCTCCGGCGAGGACTGGTGGTGCCAGGGCTACTCGGAGCCGGGCTCCGGCTCGGATCTTGCCTCTGTGCGCACCAAGGCGGTGCGCGACGGCGATCATTACATTGTCAACGGTCACAAGACCTGGACCACGCTGGCCCAGCATGCCGACTGGATATTCTGCCTGGTGCGGACCGATCCGTCGGCAAAGCCTCAGGCCGGCATCTCCTTCCTGCTGATCGACATGAAATCGCCCGGAGTCACGGTGCGGCCCATCATCACCATCGACGGATCGCATGAAGTGAATGACGTGTTCCTTGAGGACGTGCGCGTCCCCGCGGAAAATTTGATCGGCGAGGAAAACAAGGGTTGGACTTACGCAAAATTCCTGCTGGGCAACGAGCGTACCAGCATGGCCGGGATCGGCCGGTCGACGCGTTATCTGGGGCGTCTCAAGCACATCGTGAGAACCGAGGTCGGCGAGGATGATCCGACCTTCGGGGAATTCATCAAGGAAATCGCGCGCGTCGAGCTGGATGTACTCGCGTTGGAGGCAACGGAACTGCGAATCGTCGCGCAGATGTCGCGTGGCATCGATCCGGGGCCGGCTGCGTCGCTGTTCAAGATCAGGGGCACCGAAATATTTCAGCGCATTACGGATCTAACGCATCAGGCCATCGGTAACTATGGCCTGGCGATCCGCGAGCACCCGGTGAGCTCCAACCACTTCATGCCAGGGCCGGATTACGGGCACACCGCGACTGAGAAATATCTGAACTCCCGAAAACTCAGTATCTACGGGGGATCGAATGAAATCCAGCGCAACATCATCGCGAAAGCAGTTCTCGGTCTCTGACCACATCGCACGAGGCATCGGATGGATATCCAGTTGACGGAAGAACAGGAATTGCTCCGTTCCAGCATTCAACGCTTCCTGCGGGAGCAGTATGATTTCGACGAGCGTCGAAAAATTGTTGCGACGGATGAAGGCTGGAGCCGCAAGCACTGGAGCGCCTTTGCCGAGCTTGGGTTGTGCGCCGCACCGTTTCGGGAAAGCTCAGGTGGTCTCGGTGGCGGATCGCTTGCGACCATGATCGTGATGCAAGAGTTCGGACGTAGCCTGGTCGTCGAACCGTACCTTGAGACCGTTGTTCTCGCAGGCGGCCTGATCGAAGACGCCGGCTCGCCGGAGCAGCGCGAGGCGTTCTTGCCGAAGATCATGGATGGCAGCGCCATATGGACACTGGCCTGGGCGGAAGGGCGATCACGCTACGATTTTGACAACGTCACGACAACGGCGCGACGTCAGGGGGACAACTTTGTCCTGAGCGGAACAAAGGCAGCGGTGATTGGTGCGCCGTGGGCCGACAAGCTAATCGTCTCGGCGCGAACGTCCGGTGGGCCCCGCGACCGTGCCGGCGTAAGCCTGTTCGTCGTTGATCGCCATTCTGCCAATCTCCACTTACAAAGCTTCAAAACCGTCGATGGTCGGCGCGCCGCCGAACTGACGCTGATGGACGTCCACGTTCCGGGCAGCCAGTTGCTTGGTGCCGAAGGCGAGGGCGTCGCCGCCCTCGAAGTGTGCCGTGACCGCGCTATCGCAGCACTCTGCGCGGAAGCCGTCGGGGCGATGTCGGTGCTGAATTCGGCGTCGCTTGAGTACAGCAAAGCGCGCAAGCAATTCGGGGCGGCAATTGGGACGTTTCAGGTGTTGCAGCACCGCATGGTCGACATGTTCATCGCGCTCGAAGAGTCGATTTCGCTCACACAGCATTTGAATCTCAGCCTTGCAGCCCGGGAGCCAAATGGATCGAAGCTGGCATCGGGCGCGAAGTCGAAGGTTGGCAACGCCGCCCGCTTCGTCGCAGAGCAGGCCGTGCAGCTACATGGCGGCATGGGCATGAGCGACGAATTGAACGTCGGGCATTACTTCAAGCGAATAAATTCCATCAACATCCAGTTTGGCGATCCCACCTACCATCTGATGCGGTACGCGCAGCAGAACTAATTGCCCCTTCCAACGCAGCAAATCGACTGCCGCACCCCGATCAGAGGTAAAGAATGACCGAAGCCGTAATCGTATCGACTGCTCGCACCCCCATTGGCAAGGCCTACAAGGGCGCCCTCAATAATACCGAAGGCGCGACGTTGCTGGGTCATGCTATTTCCGCTGCATTGTCACGGGCCAACGTCGAGGGTGCCGAAGTGGAGGACGTCGTGATGGGTTGCGCCATGCAACAGGGCACTACTGGCACCAATATCGCTCGAAAGGCGCTATTACGGGCCGGACTTCCAGTGAGCGTGGCCGGGACAACCATCGATCGCCAATGCGCGTCCGGCCTGCAGGCGATTGCCCTGGCTGCGCGGTCGGTGATTTTCGACGGCGTGGAAGTCGCTATCGGCGGCGGTGGTGAGTCGATTAGCCTGGTGCAAAACAACCAGATAAACACGTTTCATGCTGTCGACCCGGAACTGCTCGCTATGAAGGGAGACGCTTACATGGCGATGCTGGATACGGCCGAGATCGTGGCAAAGCGTTACGGCATCTCGCGCGAACGCCAGGATGAATATAGCTTGGAGAGCCAGCGCCGGACCGCGGCAGCGCAGCAGGGCGGCCGCTTCAACGACGAACTCGCACCGATCAAGACAACAATGGCAGTCGCCGACAAGGCGACCAGTGCGGTGTCATATCGGGAAGTGACTCTGTCGGCTGACGAGGGGCCGCGTCCTGATACCACCGCTGAGGCTCTCGCAGGCGTCAAGCCGGCCAAGGGACCGGGCTTCACCATCACCGGCGGCAATGCGAGCCAGCTCTCCGACGGCGCTAGTGCTGCCGTCATCATGAGCGACAAGCTGGCGGCGCAGAAGGGATTGAAGCCGCTCGGCATTTTCCGCGGGTTTGTCGCGGCAGGCTGCGAGCCGGACGAGATGGGAGTAGGGCCGGTCTACGCTGTGCCCCGGCTACTCAAGCGTCACGGCCTCAAAATCGACGATATCGATCTCTGGGAATTGAACGAGGCATTCGCGGTACAAGTAATCTATTGCCGCGACAAGCTCGGGATCGATCCGGAGAAGCTCAATGTCAATGGCGGCTCGATCGCGGTTGGCCACCCCTACGGCATGACCGGAGCCCGGCTGACCGGCCACGCCTTGATCGAGGGTCGCCGACGCAAGGCCAAATACGCCGTCGTTACGATGTGCGTGGGCGGCGGCATGGGCGCTGCGGGACTTCTCGAAATCATTCATTGAGCAAAAAGCGCGATAGATAAACAGGAGCTCCTTGTGAAGACAGCAATTACTGAATTGTTCGGCATCGAACACCCCATCATCCAGGGCGGAATGCATTTTGTGGGCTTTGCTGAAATGGCGGCGGCCGTGTCCAATGCTGGCGGCCTCGGTCTCATCACTGGATTGACGCAAAGAACGCCTGAACTTCTCGCAAAGGAGATCGCTCGCTGTCACGAAATGACCGATAAGCCATTCGGCGTGAATCTGACCTTTCTGCCGACCTTCAGCGCACCTCCCTATCCGGAATACATTGCAGCCATCAGGGAAGGCGGCATCAGGATCGTCGAAACCGCAGGGCGTAGCCCCGAGCAGTACATGCCTGCCTTGAAGGCGGCAGGCATCAAGGTCATCCACAAATGCACTTCGGTTCGCCACTCGCTGAAAGCCGAGCAGATCGGCTGCGACGCCGTTAGCGTCGACGGGTTCGAATGTGGCGGCCATCCCGGCGAAGACGACATGCCCAACATGATCCTGCTGCCGCGTGCGGCCGAGGAACTGAAGATACCGTTCGTTGCCTCCGGCGGTATGGCGGACGCGCGCAGCCTGGTCGCGGCGCTGGCGATGGGCGCCGCCGGCATGAACATGGGAACGCGTTTTATCGCTACCAAGGAAGCGCCGGTACACCAGAACGTCAAGGATGCGCTGGTGAAGGCAACGGAACTCGACACCCGTCTGGTGATGCGCGGGCTCCGGAATACCGAGCGCGTTCTGAACAACAAGGGCGTTGAGCAGTTGCTCGAAATCGAACGAGCCAAGGGCAAGCAACTCAAGATCGAGGATATCCACGATCAGGTGGCGGGTGTTTATCCCAAGGTGATGATCGACGGCGACATGGACGCTGGCGCCTGGAGTTGCGGCATGGTCGCGGGCCTCATTCACGACATTCCCACGGTCAAAGAACTGATCGACCGCATCATGGTGGATGCCGAACGTATCATCCGTCAGCGTCTGACTGGCTTCCTCGATGATGCCGGGCAGAGGCCGGTTGCCGCTCGGGCGATCGCGTGAGCTTTCCGAGCAAAATATCACTGCCGGGGGGAATTCATGCATCTGGCCGACTTCCACTACTACGAGCCTTCGAAGGGCCACGGGCTCCGACATAATCCATTCAACGCGATTGTCGCGCCGCGTCCAATTGGTTGGATTTCGTCACGCAATGCGGCTGGTCAACTGAACCTCGCTCCATACAGCTTCTTCAACGCGTTCCTCTACGACCCTCCGATAATCGGGTTCTCCTCAATTTCGTGGAAGGACACCGTCAAGAACATCAGCGAGACCCGCGAATTTGTTTGGAATCTAGTTACGATGGATCTGGGCGAGCGCATGAACGTGACGGCGACGCCGCTCGATCACGGCGTGAGCGAGTTCGAAACAGCAGGGCTGACGCCAATCCCCGGGCGCCACGTAGCGGTGCCGCGGGTAGGCGAGAGCAGGGCCGCGATGGAATGCAAGGTCGTCGAGGTCTCTCAGTTGGCGAATGCGCGCGGTGAGAAGGTCGAAGGATGGTTCGTACTCGGCGAGGTCGTCGCAGTATACATCGACAAGTCTTTGATCGAGGACGGCGTCTACAACACTGCACTTGCACGTCCCATACTGCGCGCCGGCCGTGGTGGTGATTACCTCGAGGTCAAGACGGAGAACATGTTTGAGATGCCGCGCCCGCCAGGCAGCAGCAAACCGGAGTTCCATGGCTCCTAATGGGGAGCAGGTGACCTCAGACCCCGCGCGTACAGACCAAGCGCCAGCAGTGAAAACCCGCTCAGCACGACGCCCAGCGCCAACATTGCTTCATGCGACACCGTGGCAGCAAGCCATACGCCGATTGCGGCGTTCATCATCTGCCAGAAGCCCAGCAGTGCCGAGGCCGCGCCGGCTTTCTCCCCGAATGGAGAGAGCGCGCGGGCGGTAGCCAGTGGACTGACAACGCCCATGCCGAGGAGGAAGACGCACATCGCGCCCAGAAACGGCAAGAAAGTCGGGCTGATCTTCGAGATGAGCAGGATCGCAACGCTGCTCGCGGCCGTCGCCCACAGTCCCGCCCGGATTGGGCGATCGAGCCCGTAGCGTGGCGCCAATTTCGTCGCCAGCATGCCCGCGGCGAATACGATAAAGACGGTGCCGGCGAAGAAGAGGCCGAGCTGGATCGGCGTGAAGTGCATCGCTTCAATGAACAGGCGCGGCGCAGCCGAAAACATGGAGAACAAGCCGCCTAGGATCAGGCTCGAGGTTGCAGCCGGGATCGCGAAACGACGATCGCCAATCAGGCCAGCATAGGTCCTGGCGATTGCGACCAGGTTGAGCGGAGTGCGGATCGACTTGTGGGTTTCGCCGAGGACAATGCCGTAGGCAATCGCGCCAACTGCGGCAAAGGCAGCGACGAGAGCGAATTCGGAGCGCCAGCCAAAACTGTGATCGAGTGCGCCGCCAAGCAGAGGCGAGAATCCGGGGGCTGCGGACATCACGATCATGATCAGCGCCATCGCGCGCGCCAATGCCGGCCCACTGAACATGTCGCGGGCGATGGCGCGAGACAACACTGACGTCGCGCAAGCGCCAGCAGCCTGCACGATGCGGCCGGCCAGAAGATTTGGTAGATCTGTTGCCAAACCGCACCAGACGCTGCCGCCGATGAACACAACAAATCCGATCAGGACTGGCCAGCGTCTTCCGTAGCGATCCGAAAGCGGTCCGACCAGGAGCTGGCCTATCCCGAACACCGCAAGAAAGACGGTGATGGCGGATGTAACCGCTGCGCTGGTCACATTCAATGAGATCGCAATTTGTGGCAGCGACGGCAGCAAGATATTGGTCGCGAGCGTTCCCATGGCGGCCAGGACGGAAAGAACTGCGATCGCCAGGCCGCTGGAGACGGGAACGTCCCTCGGCACGCTTTTGGTCGTTTGGCACTGGCCAGCCATGGGAACTTTCGCGCTGATCGGGATAGGCAGGTTACAAGGCGGCAAGTGACGCGGTTCGCGCCGCTCGCCGAGCCCTTTCTGGTCGGTTCGGCCGTGCTACCTGCGGACGACGCGCTCGATCGCGATGGCGGTGGCTTCACCGCCACCGATGCAAAGGGCCGCAACGCCGCGTTTGAGGTTCTGCGCCTCCAGCGCATGCAGCAGCGTCACGATCAGGCGCGCGCCGGTGGCACCAATCGGATGACCGAGCGCGCAGGCGCCGCCATTGACGTTCAGCTTCTCGCGGGGGATGCCGAGGTCCTTCTGCGCGGCCATCGCTACCACGGCGAAGGCTTCGTTGATCTCGAACAGATCGACATCGCCGACGCTCCACCCGAGCTTGTCCAGCAGCTTGCGAATGGCCGGGATCGGCGCGGTAGTGAACCATTGCGGCTCCTGGCTGTGGGTGGCATGGCCCTTGATCTCGGCCAGTACGGGGAGGCCGTCGCGATCCGCGAGCGAGCGCTTTGCGAGAATGAGCGCCGCGGCGCCGTCGGCATTCGCCGAGGAGGCGGCCGGCGTGATGGTGCCGTTGGCGCGGAACGCGGCTTTCAGCCCGGGGATCTTGGCGGGATCGACCTTGAGCGGGTGCTCGTCATTGGCGATGATCCGCGGCCCGGTCTTTTCGGTCAGTGTGATCGGCGCGATCTCGGCTTTGAATGCGCCACCCTCGACCGCCTTGCGGGCGCGGGTCAAAGTCTCCATCGAGTAGGTGTCCTGATCCTTCCGGGTGAATTGATAGGCTTCCGCGGTGGCCTCACCGAAATCGCCCATCGAGCGGCCGGTCTCATAGGCGTCCTCCAGCCCGTCCATCATCATGTGATCGATGATCCGGTCATGGCCGGCGCGGTAACCGCCGCGTGCCTTGGCCAGCAGATAGGGCGCATTGCTCATGCTCTCCATGCCGCCCGACAGTACGATCGAGGCCGAGCCCGCATTGATGATGTCGTGAGCCAGCATGGTCGCCTTCATGCCGGAGCCGCAGACCTTGTTGACGGTGGTGGCGCCGGTGGCATCCGGCAGTTTGGCGCCGCGGGCGGCCTGGCGTGCCGGCGCCTGGCCTTGTCCGGCCGGCAAGACGTTGCCCATGAAAACCTCATCGATCCGCTCGGGCGCCAGCTTGGCCCGTTCCAGCGCCGCGCCGATCACGTGGGAGCCGAGCTTGTGGGCGCTGAGAGGCGACAACTCGCCCATGAAGCGGCCGAGCGGCGTGCGGGCGGCAGAAAGGATGACGACGGGGTCGGAAGCGGTGGCCATGGCGAACTCTCCTGTTGATAGGTGTTGTTATATGATGATAGTCATATAAGATAGGCAGCATTGCAATGAAATGTTGCCGTGAACTTCAAGGAAGCGCGGTTCCAGAATTGCTTCGAGGGGATGGGGACGGGTTGTGCAGCCGATCACCTTAGGACCTTGCACGGAGTGGCGATGCGATACGTAGAAGACCACAGGCGTCAAACCCACGATCGAATCGTTGAAAATGCTTCCTACGGCTTGCGCCAAAAAGGCGCGGAAGGGCTCAGTGTTGTCGACTTGATGAAGCTCGCGGGTCTGACCCACGGCGGCTTCTATAACCATTTCGAGTCGCGTGCCGCGCTTGTCAGCGAGGCGATCGCCTTTGCGATGGACCAAACGACTGGACGATGGAGAAAACTGGCGAACGGGAAGGCCGACGGGGAACGTTTCGAGGCGTTGATCGCCGATTATCTTAGTCCCCGGCATCGCGACAATCCCAAACACGGTTGCGCGCTTCCAACCCTGGCCGTCGATGTCGCGCGATCGAGCCCGAGCGAGCAGCAGGCCCTGGCTTCCAAACTGGAGAGGATGATCGACGCCCTTGTCGAGTTGCTTCCCGGTGAGCCACCTGGACAGGCCCGCCAAATCGCGACAGGCGCTATCGCAACCATGGTGGGATCGATCGTGCTGTCGCGTGCCGTCGGCGCGGGGAAACTTTCCGACCGCATCCTCGATGCCGGACGCAAGACCGCAGGCGGCCGGACTCGGAAGCCGCAACGAAGAACAACAAAGGCGACGCGCTGCGAAAAATCATAACAAGGGAGGTCAAAATGACGGCCGGCAAATGGCTCAAGACGGCCTGCAACCTGTGTTACATCAATTGCGGGATCGAAGTCCTGGTCAACGAGGGGCGCCTCGAGAAAGTACGGGGCGACCGTTCGAGCCCGAAATCACAGGGCTACCTGTGCAACAAGGCGACCCGGATTCCATATTATGCGAATGACAAGGATCGGCTTACGACTCCGCTGCGTCGTCGCGCCGACGGCGGCTTCGATGCAATCGAGTGGGACGTGGCGATCGCAGAAATCGCAGATCGGCTGCGAGACATCGTCGACAGATATGGCGGCAAGACTATTGCCCTTTACGGCGGTGGCGGGCAGGGCAACCACGCCGGCGGCGCCTATGCCAGCGGATTGTTGCGCGCACTGGGTTCGCGCAGCGTCTTCAATGCCCTTTCGCAGGAAAAAACCGGCGACTTCTGGGTCAATGGCCACATGTTCGGCAGCCAGACGTGCCACACCGCCGAGGACGTCCATCATTGCGATCTCTTGCTTGTCATCGGTGCAAATCCCTGGATTGCGCACGGCTTCCCCAATGCGCGCGATCATCTCAATCAAATCCGCAAGGATCCCGCACGCAAGCTGATCGTCATTGATCCCAGGCGAACCGAAACCGCCGAAATGGCGGATCTGCATCTCGCGGTTCGTCCCGGCGCGGACTCGTTTCTCCTAGGCGCGCTGCTGGCCACGCTTGTCCGGTCCGACCGGATCGATCATGCCTTCATTGAGGAGCACACGATCGGATTCGCGGAAGTGAGGCAGGCGCTATTAGATATCCCCGTTGAAGAATGGGCTGCCGCTGCCGATATCTCGATCGCGGATCTGGAGCGCTGCGCCGCGATGATCGCAGCGGCGAGGGCCATGGTGGTGCGGGTCGAGCTCGGCATCCAGCAAGGCATCAACTCGACGCTCAACTCCTATCTCGAAAAGCTTCTGATCATGCTTTCCGGCAATTTCGGCCGTAAAGGTACTAACCAATTGCATAGCTGGCTTCAACCGCTATGGGGCAATTCTCCGAACCAGACATTCGCACCGACCGGCGACGCGATTATTGGGGGCCTGTTGCCGCCCAACATTTTCCCCGAAGCGGTGCTCACGGACCATCCCGACCGGTTGCGATGCGCCTGGATCGACAGTTCCAATCCCGCCAACACGGCCGCAAACACCCAGGCCGTGGAACGCGCGCTGCGCTCGCTGGACCTATGCGTTGTGGTCGACGTTGCGATGACCGAAACCGCACAGCTCGCGCATTACGTTCTCCCGGCGTCCTCTCAGTTCGAGAAAACTGAATTCACCCTGTTCAACTTCGAATTTCCGACGAACTATTTTCATGTTCGTGCCGGTGTGTTGCCGCCGCTCGCCGGCACCTTGCCGGAGCCTGAGATCTACACGCGGCTTGCCATCGCCCTTGGGCTTCTACCAGGGGACAATGTGCTCGCGCCCCTGCGGGAGACGGCGCGGCGTTCGCGAGCAGAGTTCGCCGTCGCCTTTCGTGCTTTCATCGCGGAAAACCCCGGCGCAGTTCCTGCCCTGGTGCTCTACCATACGCTGGGACAGACGCTTCCGGACGGCACGGCGGCAGCGGCACCCTTGTGGGGGGCGGCGCTGGCTTGCGCGAAGCGATCGCCGCAAGCGGTGCGGCGGGCGATCGGCGCGTCGGACGAGGAGGCGGATCACCAGCTCGGCGATCTCCTGTTCGACACGATCGTTGCCACCCGGCAAGGCACGGCCGTTACCCGGCACGACTATGACGAGGTCTGGTCATTGATCAGCCATTCGGACCGCAAGGTTCGGCTGGTGGTCCCGCAGATGCTGGAATGGCTGGCGCGGCTCGATCCGCAAGCAGCGGGCGCGCCAAAGGAGTTTCCGTTCATGTTGGCGGCAGGTGGCCGCCGCATGTTCAATGCCAACCAGATCTTTCGCGATCCCGCGTGGCGGCGCGAGGATCCGGACGGCGCCATGTTGATCAATTCGAGCGACCTGAGCGAGTTGGGCGCAGAGGATGGTGACTGGATCGCCGTCGAGTCGGTGGTCGGACGGCTCGTTGTCCGCTGCAAGGTCGACGATGCCATGCGGAATGGCCAGCTGGCGCTGCCGCACGGTTACGGTCAGGCATACCCGACGTTGGACGGAGAGCGCCTGATCAACGGGCCACGCATCAATCTGCTCACGGAAAGCGGCAACCGCGATCCCATTGCGGGCACGCCCTACCACAAGAACGTAGCGGTCCGTCTGGCCCTGGTGTCCGCGCACGAGGCTGCCACCTATCAATCGCAATCCGAGCGAATTCACATGAGAGCGGCCGGACAATAGCTCGAAGGGAGCGCTAAAATGACCGATAAACCAGTCGCGATCGTGACCGGAGTAGGGCCGGGCACGGGAGCGGCCATCGTCAAGCGGTTCTCTGCAGGCGGATTTCGTATCATTGCGCTTGCCCGTTCAGCGGAACTCATCAACCGCCTTGCGCAAGAGCTTCCCGATGTGCACGCGGTAACCTGCGACGTGTCCGACGAGAGCCAGGTGCGGACCGTCGTTAATGACGTAAAGCGCCGTTTTGGAGCCGCCGAGGTTCTCATCCACAACGCGGTCGGAGGAGGCTGGGGAAGCTTTCGCGAGATCGATCCGAAGATGCTGAAGGGCAATTTCGAGGTCAACGTAATGGGCTTGTTGTACCTGGCCCGCGAAGTGGCTCCTGACATGATCGATCGCGGCAAGGGCGCGATCCTGGTGACCGGCAACACGTCTTCGATCCGGGGGAAGGCCAATTTCGCCGGCTTCGCTCCGACAAAGGCGGCGCAGCGTATATTGGCCGAGTCGATCGCACGTGACATGGGACCTCTCGGCGTCCACGTCGCCTATGTCCTCATCGACGCCGTGATCGATACGCCCCGGATGCGAGCGCGGATGAGCGACAAACCGGATGAATTCTTCATCAAGCCTGTCGCCATCGCCGACGAACTGTATCATCTCTACAGTCAGGACCGATCGGCCTGGTCATTCCTCGCGGAATTGCGGCCATTCCGCGAAAACTGGTGACAGAACGCGGTTACAGTCGAGTAACGCGCTTACTCATCTAAGAGCGCCGCAGACGCTGGACCTGAAAGGTCAGAACCATGACGGATGAGTCAATCTCGATTGATACAGGGACGGACGAACTGCTGTGCGCGATTCGGGATCGCGTTGCCGTAATCACCTTGAATCGGCCCGAGGCGCGAAATTCGCTGTCCGACCAGCTCACGCCGGCGTTGCGCCGAATGATCAAGCAGAATGGGGACGATCCGGACGTCGGCGCACTGCTGATTACTGGTGCAGGCACTGCTTTCTGTTCGGGTGGCGACGTCAAGGGGATGGGCGGTAGTTCGGCCGCACCGGCGATGTCAATCAGCGACAAGGTTGCGCGACTGAAGGAGCGTCAGCGGACATTGACCGGCGTGCTTGTCTCGGTGCGTAAACCCACCATCGCGGCCCTGCCGGGACCGGCGGCTGGCGCTGGGCTTGCGATCGCGCTCGCCTGCGACATTCGTATTGCAGCCGAATCCACCATCATGACGACTGGTTATACCAGGATTGCGCTCACCGGTGATTACGGAATTTCGTGGCTATTGACCCGGGCGGCCGGGACGGCGCGTGCCCGCGAACTGATGTTTTTGTCCGAACGGATCGACGCACGCCGCTGCGAAGCGCTGGGGCTGGTAAATCGCGTGGTGCCTGATGTCAACCTGCAGAGCGAAGCATTTGAGATCGCGAGGACGTTGGCGAACGGTCCGGGGAGTGCGTTTGCCTCCATCAAGGATAATCTCGACCTTGCTTTGTCGGCTGACTTCCTGACGTCATTGGACCACGAGGCCGAGAAGATGGTCCTCGCAGCGAGCACCGCGCAGCATGCCGAAGCCGTGCGGGCCTTCATCGAGAAACGCGCTCCTAATTTCAGGTGAGACCAAACGCTGAAGTCACCCGTCAGCCGATTTGTTTTTCGGGGATGGTCCGGCAATATCCGTCACCACGGCGGCCATCAGCGATTCCGCCAGAGGGGCATCCGCAATCACCCGAGACAATATGACAGCGCCGATCATTTCCGAGAGGATAGCCGCGGGATGTCTGCTGCCGGTGGCCCTCGGGTTCGCGGACGACAGTTTCCCAATCTGTTCGAGATAGTTTTGAATCGCCGTGATGAAGACAGCGCGGAGCGCAGGGTCGTCGCTCCGCGCGGCGTCCACGGCCAATGCCGGCAGAATGCACCCGGACCCTGGATCGTCGCGATGGGCCGATGACACATAGCGTTCGATGAGTTCGCGAAACGGATCTTTGGGCTGTTGGGCCAGTCCATCCTTCAGCAACGCTGTCGTGTCCGCGATCGCACGTTCGCTGGCCTTGACCGCCAGATCATCCTTTGAAGCGAAGTTGCGATAGAAGCCGCCATGGGTCAGGCCGGCAGCTTTCATGATGTCGGCAACGCCGATCCCCTCGAAACCATGCTCGCGCAGCAGGCGCGCCGCAGTCCCGATGATGTGCTCGCGGTTCTCGAGCGCCTTCTCTCGCGACACCCTCATCGTTTTCTCACTCCGTTGGTCGCAGGACCTGCGCCTGTTGGTCCTGACCACGGCCGAGCGATCTCAGATTCGTAAAAACTCCGCTTGACTTTTTTCATGACGATCATCATCTAACACATAAGATGACGATCGTCATAAAAAAATGAGGAAAGTGGGCTGTTTTATAGCTGAGAGGTAAAATAATGCCGGGTTTGAGTGCGCCGGAGCGCAAGAAGACAACGGTCTTCGCCGGCTCGTCGTGTGGCAAGGCCGCGCGGCAGGTCGCCTACGCGGGGTGTCCTCGGGCCCTGTTCGACAAGATTCTGCGGTCGCAGTTCGGGCTGGCGTAATTCAGCACATGTACTGGCGCGCAAAGAGGGAGTTGTGCCATCCGGCCGAATATCCCGTCCATCTTGGAATTTTCGGTCCGAGCCGGACACTGGAGAAAGCCATGGCTAGTTCTGTTACTAACATCGGACGGGGGACGCGCTACATAGATGCACCCACGCTCTCGATAAATGTCGGGGGGACATCTTTCGTCTACCGCGACATCGGCCCTCGGAGCGGCGTGCCGCTCATTCTTCTTAATCATTGGGGCGCTGTTCTGGACAATTTCGATCCGCGGATTGTCGATGGTCTCGCCAGCAAGCATCGCGTGATCGCGACCAATTACCGGGGTATCGGTGCATCGGGCGGAACAGCGCCTGTGACCATCGATGAAATGGCGCGAGATGCGATTGCCCTGATCCGCGCGCTGGGCTTCGAAAAAGTCGATCTGGTCGGCTTTTCCCTCGGCGGATTTGTGGCGCAGGATATCACGCTGAAGGCACCGGAGCTGGTGCGAAAGCTCATTCTGGCTGGCACGGGCCCGGCGGGCGGCACAGGTATCGACAAGGTGTGGCCGGTATCCTGGCCTTTGATGATCAAAGGATTTCTGACGCTGCGGGATCCAAAATTCTATCTGTTCTTCACGTCCACGACCAACGGCCGGCAAGCGGCGGCAGCCTTCCTGGAACGGCTGAAAGAGCGCAAGGCAGGCCGGGACAAAGGACCTACGCCCAGCGCTTTCTGGCGGCAGGTGAAGGCGATCACCGCTTGGGGCCGACAGGCGCCTCAGGATCTCGGCAGCATCCGCGTTCCGGTGCTGATCGCGAATGGCGAGAACGATATCATGGTGCCGACCGAAAACAGCATCGATATGGCGCGCCGTATCCCGGGCGCAGAACTGGTCATCTACGAAGATGCCGGGCATGGCGGGATTTTTCAGAACCACGCCGTTTTTGTGCCGAAGGCCCTGTCCTTCCTCGGCGCCTGACGCCGCGACATATTTCAGATTGGAGAAGACGCCATGAAGGCATTCGTTGTCGACAAGTACAAAAAGAAGGGCGCTCTGCGCTTGGCCAAAGTGCAAGAGCCGGAGGTGCGCGACGATGATGTCATGGTTCGAGTTCACGCAACCGGTGTGAACGTTCTGGACTCCAAGATCAGGGACGGAGAATTCAAAAGCTTCCTGTCGTATCGTCCGCCTTTCGTTCTCGGTCACGATGTGGCGGGGATCGTCACCAGGGTTGGTCCCAAGGTCAGGCGATTCAAGGCGGGCGACGAGGTCTATTCACGGCCGCGCGATCATCGGGTCGGAACATTCGCGGAATTCATTGCCATCAATGAAGCCGACGTGGCGCTGAAGCCCAAAAACATCAGCATGGAAGAAGCCGCGTCCATTCCGCTCGTGGGGCTGACCGCCTGGCAGGCTCTGGTAGAGGTGGCCAAGCTGAAGCCCGGGCAGAAGGTCTTCATTCAGGCCGGCTCCGGTGGTGTGGGGACTTTTGCCATCCAGCTTGCCAAGTATCTCGGCGCGATAGTTGCGACGACGACGAGCACGAAAAATGTCGAGCTGGTCAAGAGTCTCGGCGCGGACATTGTCATCGACTACAAGACGCAGGATTTCGAGAAGGTTTTGTCGGGCTACGATCTGGTCTTGCACAGCCAGGACGCCAAGACGCTCGAAAAATCCCTGCGCGTGCTCAAGCCGGGTGGCCTCCTCATTTCGATTTCGGGGCCGCCGGATCCCGAATTCGCCAAGGAGCTTGGGATGAACCTGTTCCTGAAGCTGGTGATACGCCTCCTGAGCCGTGGTGTGCGGAAGCAAGCCAAAAGCCTGGGTGTGCGCTTCTCGTTCCTGCTCATGCGTGCGCAGGGACAGCAGCTGAGCGAAATCACGTCGCTGATCGAAGCCGGCGTGATCCGTCCGGTCGTGGATAAGGTCTTTCCGTTTGAGAAGACTGGAGATGCGCTGACCTACGTCGAGACCGGGCGCGCAAAGGGCAAGGTCGTCATTGCAGTGAAACAGTAGGTCCCCTAATGACGCGGCCTGAGTTGCGATGCCACGACGCTGGCCGTTCGCAAAACGCATCCGAGGAAGCATCATGACTGAATCCAAGCGCGACACCCAACCTTCCATACAGGACGTCGCACTCATTGTCGGCGGTGGCCCCGGCATCAGCTCGAGTTGCGCCCGGCTGTTCGCGGAAAACGGCATGCGTGTCTGCGTCGCTGCCCGGAATCCGGACAAGGCGGTCCTTGAGACCCTTGAGAAGACGCATGGCGTGCGACGATATGCCTGCGATGCCAGTGAGCCGGCAGCCGTGGCGCAGCTGTTCGGAAATGTTGTTCGAGACGTCGGGACCCCAAGGCTAGTCGTGCACAACATCGATGGCCGGGTTCCCGGCATTTTTCGCAAGAGCGTTATCGAAGCCGACCCGGCCATGGCGCTCGAAACCCTTCGAAACTCGGCGTTTTCTGCGTTTCTGGTCGGTCAACAGGCAGCTCGGCTCATGCTCGGAAACGAACCCGACGCCAACGGCGCGAGAGGAACGATCGTCTTCACGAACGCCAGCGCGGCGCTCAAGGGCTTCCCGTCAAGTGGCGCCTTTGCAATGGCGTGTCACGCCAAGTCCGGACTCGCGCAAAGCATGGCAAGAGAACTGATGCCGCAGGGTATCCACGTCGCGAATGTGCCGATCGACGCCGCGATCGGCTGGACCCAGGAGGACGGGACCCGCGCTCACCGGCTGGCGGGAACAACGGTCGACGACAACATGGCCGACCCCGTCCATATCGCGAAAACCTATCTTCAGCTTCACCGGCAGCATCGGTCGACCTGGGCGTTCGAAGTCGTGCTCCGGCCGTGGGTCGAGAAGTGGTGATTAACACTGGTGGCGGCGCGCAACTACGCCTGAGCAAGGCTTTCGAGTTTGCGATGCTCGCCGACGTCCATCACCGTGCAGCCAAGGCGCGCGGGCGTGTCGGCGAACCGAAATGTCGGCCTTGGCTGCGCTTTCAGGTGTGAGCGCACGCATTTGACGGCCGAACGTCAGGTGTTTGGTGCTGCAGAGCAGTGCCTTCGATCGAATCTCCGTAGTGTTGGCCCCACTTCCGAAGCGAGAGTAGAATGGGGCCGAGGCTCTGACCGAAGGGAGAGATTTCATATTCCGCCTTCGGCGGAATCTGCGGATACGCGTGGCGCATGATGACGCCATCGGCCTCCAATTCGCGCAGCTGAAGCGTCAACATTCTCTGCGTGGCGTTTCGGCCACAGGCCGGTCCAGGCGCTGACGACATGGTGAGGTGGCCACTGACCAAGTTCGATCAACGGATTTCGATTTCCTTGCTGCATGGGGAAAGCGCGACGAGGTACAAGGGTGGTGCCTCTCTCCTGGCACCTCAGCACCGCATGTCTTCGCGTTTGAAGTCCATCAGTTCGTGGTTGCGGCCGTTGAATCTTCCTCACCCATCCGGATCCGCGAGCGGCCGAAAGGGCGCTCAGCGATTAGGGAGTGAAGTTGAAGAGCGGCGTAGACGAGGGGCAGGAATGGTCTTCGAACATGACGTTCATTCCTCAGGGAGAAGGCAGGATCGTCCCGGATGTCCCGCCCTGTCCCGCATTCAGTTCGCCTGGCCCAGATAGTGGCCAAGTCGAAGTTCGAAGTCTTCGCGTCCGTGTTCGCCGACAAGCTTCGCCAATCTCGGGCGGCGGGCCTGGAAGCCGGGCCATGCAAGTGACTGGCTGTATTCCGCATAGGAGGCCAGGAAGTACGAGTCGGCCGGCAACGTCGCGCGATTGACCTGGGCCTTCGCGCCTGCCAGCGATTGTTTGTCGAAGCCGGACAAGCGGGCCGCCAGCGCCTCCACGAACGGGTCGAGTTCGTTATCCCGTAGCGCACGAGTCACCATCCCAAACCGCTCGGCATCGTCAGCGGCGTAGTCTTGGCTGCTCAGGATGACCTCCAGCGCGCGATCTCGCCCGACGAGCCGCGGTAGCCTTTCGCTCCCGCCCCCGCCAGGCACGATGCCTACTCCCACCTCGGGTTGGCCGAATAGCGCTTTCTCGGCACTCGCGTAGCGCAGGTCGCATGCGAGCGAAAATTCGTTTCCGCCGCCCCGTGTCCTGCCCCGGATGCTGGCAATGCTGATGACCGGTGACTTGCTCAGCCGCAGCACCAGATCGACCCAGGTCGGCAGCGGTGGATCGCTTGGCTCGACTGGGAAATCCCGGGCCTTGCTCAGATCGAAATGATTGATGAAGTACCCTTCGAGCTCGCTCCTGAACACGATGACCTTGACCTCGGGGTCGCGATCCATGTCCTTGACTACCGAATGCAGGGCCGAGACCATCTCTGGCACCACCAGATTGAACGGCGGGTTGGCGATCGTGACCTGCCAGAGCTGCGGGGTGCGCTTGTCCAGCTTGACCAGGGGCGACCGGGGGGGCGTGCCGGCGCCGGTGTTCACCCTGGGCGTCTCTTGAGCGAAAGCGGATGCCGGCAGGGCCGCGGGAAGCGTTGCTGCGAGCGCGGTGGTGGCCGAGGCCGCAGCCGACGCAACGAATTCCCGGCGAGACATGCTCTGATTCGAATCCCGGATCTTCGAATCCAGAAGATTGAGCCCGGAAGCGTGGACCTCGATCAGAACATCGTCATCCCGCAGTGCCGGCTCCGGCATCTCGCCAAGCCGCAGAGCGCTCTTCTTGTGTCGATCGACGATGAATGCCTTCATGATGTTTCCTCTTCCATGGGTTTCTCTGCATCGAGTAGTTTTCCTGCCGAGCTTCGCTCCTTTATTCCTGGCGTTCCCAAATCTGCGAACGACCCAGCATTGACACGCCAATGTAGCCGCGCATGTTGAGCTTCTCGCCGCCGTCGGTCAGCTGGATTTTGCTGCTGTAGACCTTACCGTTGTCCGGATCGAGGATTTTGCCGGCGGTATATTCGGCGCCTTTCTTCTTCAGGCCGCTTAGGATCACCAAGCCGATTACCGGCACATCCTTGAGCGCGCCTTCGCATTTTTCACATTTCGGATTTCGGTCTTCGGACGGCGCGCAGAACACCTTTTCAATCTTGCCCTGCAGGGTGCCATTCGATTCCGTAACGCGGATAAGTGGTCTCGGTTTGCCGCTCACGTCATCGACATTTCTCCATAAGCCGACAGGTGAGTGCAGCAGCCAAGGTGAGCGCGAGAACGCCTGATTGTTTCAAAGTACACATTCCGACGCTCCTAGGGGTGGGATTTATTGTTGTCTTGTTGTCTTGTTGCCGCGTGGTCTGATTTTCATCGAGGTGTCGCCAACAGCCCGCTCGCAACATTTACGCATTCACGTCGACGACGGTGCGGCCCTGAACCTTCCCCGCGAACATTTGGCGCACGACATCGGGAACCTCCGCAAGGCCGACCACCTGCATCGTTCGGGCGAGCTTGCTCAGGTCCAGGTCGCGAGCCAAACGCGACCACGCCTCGATTCGCGCCTCCTGCGGAGCATTCACCGAGTCGATACCTGCCAGGGTGACATTGCGCAGGATGAACGGCAGAACCGTTCCGGGAAGATCCACACCCTGGGCCAGTCCGCAGGCCGTCACCACGCCGCGGTACTGCGTCTGCGCCAGCACGTTCACCAGCGTATGACTGCCGACGGAGTCGACAGCGCCAGCCCAGCGCTCGCGCGCGATAGGCGCTCCAGGCTCCGAAAGCGTTCGTCGATCAATGACGTCGGTCGCGCCGAGACTTCGCAGATAATCGGCTTCCTCAAGCCGTCCAGTAGATGCAACGACGCGATAGCCGAGATCGGCGAGGAGGGCGATCGCGATTGACCCGACGCCGCCGTTGGCGCCGGTTACGAGGATGTCGCCACGCTGCGGTGTGATTCCGCCATGTTCGAGAGCGAGAACCGACAGCATCGCGGTGTAACCGGCTGTGCCGATTGCCATAGCGTCCTTTGTCGAAAATGGCGCCGGAATCTTGACCAACCATTCGCCTTTCAGCCGTGCCCTCTGGGCATATCCACCGTGATGGGTCTGACTTAACCCCCAGCTGTTGGCGACGACGTGGTCTCCGACTGCGATGCCGGGATAGGAGGATGCCTCCACCGTTCCAGCGAGGCCAGCCCAGGCGAGGCTGCCCGGGCTGCGGCCCTCCGATCGATGCCGGGAATGAGGGGGAACTGGCGAATGACCTCCGTGCGCCCGGTAATGGCCAGCGCATCCTTGTAGTTCACGGTCGAATAATCGACGGCGACCGTAACGTCGCCAGGCATGAGATCTTGCTCGTTCATTTCGACCACGCTGGTCGTAATCTTACCGTCTGTCTTTGCTGCCAGCAGTGCCTTGAACGTCATCGTCATATCCTGGGTCAGTGTTGCGTTGTCCACGGACCTAAGGTCACGTCGCTTGATCGCAAGAAGGCACAATTAAAGCGGCTACTATCATTTATGGACGTACCCGACGGCCAAAGCGGGGAGCCGGGCCCTTGGCGGATATGACAGCGGGCCTGACATGGCGACGTACTGCCCCGAAGCGCGGGCAGGCTGCCGGCCATGCCGAGGCTTATCCGTGCTGTCGCACTGGCGCTCGCTGTCAGCGAGTTCCCTGCCGAGATCACGCTGCTGTCTTACGGGACGCTGCGAGATCTGTTGTATTAGGATCGTCATGTGATATAAATCCGGACGTCAGTTCAAATGGCATCGACGGCAACGTCCAAAGACGTCGACCGAGCGACTGTGACCGCAGCTTAGGCTCCGCCGACCCGAATTCGTGTCCTGCATGCCGCAGAGCGCATAATTATGGCAGATGCGACCATTTTTGGAGGTGTCTATGCGTACAAGACGGTTTGACGCGAAGAGCGGATGTGCGGTCGGAGTGACACTGTCCGTGATTGGCGGCATGTGGAAGCCACTGATCCTGTTTCATCTCTTCGCTGGCAAGAAGCGGTTCATGGAACTGTCCCGAGCCATTCCTAACGCCACGCAGAGGATACTGACCCTTCAATTGCGCGAGTTGGAGGCCGATGGCGTGATCGTGCGCCATGCCTATCCACAGATTCCTCCGAAGGTGGAATATGAAATCTCCCCCTTCGGGCAGAGCCTGGCGCCTGTACTGCTTTCGCTTCGGAGTTGGGGCAAGCAGCATGGAGGTTTAATCGAAGGCGTCTCTCAGCCTCACTACGCCGCTGAAGATCGTCAGCCAAACGCATGCTCCCTGTAACGTAGGTTGAGTGATGCCTGGGGACTTTGTGCTGTGGATGCCCGAGCAGCCGAGACGTTTCACCGTACGGCGCCCAATGAGCTGGCGTCGTACGACGAGTTGCCAGCTTCAGCCAGTGTTCACTTGGCGATCAATGCCGCAGTGGCATAGCAATGACGCGATGATTGCGAGTCGCTAGACAACGATGCCTGTGCCAAGCTTCTCCAACCTGCGCACGCGAAGCGAGCATTCGCGTGGGATTAGCTGACTCTGACGAGCGCTGATATCGCGACTGCGCGTGCCAACGGGCAACGCACTTCCCTAAGTTAGTCTTATCCCCCTGATTTCTCCGAATAACCTGCGTCTCAGATATTCAATTCCAAATAGGAATTGAGCGCGTGAGATGGTAGTCAGCCCCGCTTCCAAAATGCCATACGTCCATCCGGCTTGACAGTTCTATTTTAGAACTATTTACTTAAGCGGCTGAACGGAAGTGAAGGAGCGGACTTGCCCGTTTGAAGGGGAGGCCACGCAGCACCCCCGAAAACAAGGCGTGAGGAGGATGGCATGAGGAGCGTGGACGAACTCACTGCGGCCGAGCTGCTGGACGGCCTGCCGTCCAGGGTGCACGAGGTCTACGCGCCGTTCGTGCGGGACATCCCGGATCATCCGGCGTTCGTGGAAGGCGGACGTTCGTGGAGCTACCGGCAGTTCTCGGAAGCTGTCGACGCCGCGGCGAAGGATCTTTCCAATTTGGGGATCAGGCCTGGCGATCGCGTGATGATTGCGAGCGAGAACAGCGTGGCCTTGGGGGTGATGCTATTCGCGGCGAGCAAGCTCGATGCCTGGGGCATTGCGGTTAATCCTCGCCTCTCGGCCAGGGAAATCGACCTGATCGGGACTCACAGCGGGGCAAGACGCGTGCTGTTCAACTCGGCGCTTTCGAAGGAAGCGGCCGATCACGCGAGCCGCGTCGGAGCTAGAATCAACGCTGTGGGGCCATTCGGTGGAATCGGGATTGGTCCGCTCAATGCGGATGCGCAAGCGGAGCCCGTCGAAAAGGATGGCGCCCGCCAGGTCGCGGGCCTTCTCTACACTTCGGGCACGACCGGTGCTCCGAAGGGAGTCATGCTGAGCCACCGCAACCTGCTCTTTACCGCAAGGACTTCAGGAGTTCTTCGCCAAAGCGGCCCCGCCGACCGCATCTACGGCGTGCTGCCGATGTCCCACATCGTCGGGTATTCGATCCTGCTGATCGCCACGCTGATGCACGGCGCTACCTTGTACGTTGTGGCCAAGGCCGATCCCGCCGCGCTGGCCCATTCCATAGCCGAGGAGGGAATTACGAGCCTGTTCGGTGTTCCCGCCACATATCAGCGTCTGCTCGAACACAAGGCGGTCAAGCGTATCCAGCGACTCGAGCGAGGCAAGCTGCGGACCATAGCCGTCGCCGGCGCGCCGCTCGACCTCGACCTGAAGAAGCGGATCGAGGACGAATTCGGGATCCCGCTATTGAATAATTACGGCATAACCGAATGTTCGCCGGGCCTGTCGGGTGTCCGTTCAGAACATCCCGTCTCGGACGAGTCGGTCGGCCCCTTTCTTCCCGGTATTGAGCACCGGATCGTGGACAGGCAGGGCAAGAAGGTGGCGACCGGCGAAGTGGGCGAGCTGCACGTCCGAGGTCCTAACGTGATGCTTGGCTACTATCGCTCTCCCGAGCAGACGGCCGCGGCGATCGATGACCAGGGATGGTTCAACACAGGGGATCTCGCCCGAGTGAACGGCGAGGGCCATCTCTACATCGCCGGCCGAACCAAAGAACTCATCATCCGCTCCGGCTTCAACGTTTATCCCGCCGAGGTGGAGGCGGTGCTGAACGCGCACGACCAAGTCGTCCAATCGGCTGTGGTGGGACGACCGGTTGATGGCAACGAGGAGGTCGTCGCGTTCGTTGCACTTCTCTCCGGCGCCAGTGTCAGCGCCGAAGACCTGAAGGCGTACGCAGCCCAACAGCTCACTTCGTACAAGCGTCCGACCGAATTGATCGTGCTCGACGCTCTGCCGTCAGCCTCCACTGGCAAGATACTCAAACACAAGCTGCGAGAGCTGGCGATCGAACGGGCGGCGCAGGCGTCCAGCGCCGCAGCCGCGGGCTGACCGATGCACTGCAAGGATTGGAACGAAGTCATACCAGGAGTCGGTCGTGAGGCCGCACGGAAATTCAACGAATGATGAGCGACGCCCGTCGCCGCACAAGGGAGAAGCCGATGTTCAGGAAGTCTATACTGGCGGCCGCGATCGGCGTGACGATTGTCGGCGCGCACGCGCGTGCGGAAACACCCGGCGTCACCAGCGCCGAAGTGAAGGTGGGAGCTACGTTTCCGTTCAGCGGTCCCGCGTCGCCGCTCAGCAATACCGGGAAGGGTCTGATCGCGTACGTCAATTCGATCAACGAGCGCGGTGGCATCAACGGCCGCAAGATCAATCTCATTACTTACGATGATGCTTACAGCCCTCCCAAAACGGTGGAGCAGACCAGGAAACTCGTCGAAAGCGATGAAGTGGCCCTCCTGTTCGGCCCGCTCGGTACGCCCGGCATCGGCGCCACCATCAAATACGTCAACGCGAAGAAAGTGCCGCATCTGTTTGTCGTAAGCGGCGTCACCAAGTTCACGAATTTCGCTGAATTTCCGATGACCACCACGGGCCTGCCCAGCTATGACACGGAAGGGCGAATCTATGCGAAATACATCACCCAGGCCCGGCCGGGCGCCAAGATTGCGATTCTGTATCAGAACGACGATTTGGGTAAGGACTTCCTCAATGCATTCAAAGGCTATCTGAAAGACGACTTCGACAAGAAAGTTGTATCGTCCTCCTATGAAGTGACCGAGCCGACGATCGATTCCCACGTGGTGAAGTTGAAATCGTCTGGCGCAGAGGCGTTCCTGGTTGCCGGCACGCCGAAGTTCGCGGCTCAGGCTATCAAGAAGGCCGATGAGGTTGGTTGGAAGCCTCTGTTCCTGATCAATTTCGTTTCGAGCTCGGTCTCTTCAACCATCGTTCCCGCGGGACCGGAAAAGGCTGTGGGCATCATCGCAGCAACGATCACTAAGGATCCGAACGACAAGAAGTGGGCCGACGACCCTGGCATCAAATGGTACCGTGAGCATTTCGCGAAATACCTGCCTGGCGCGGACATCGGTGATGCCAATTATCTGTTCGGGACGCAGCAGGGACAGATTCTGGAGCAGGTGCTCAAGCAGTGCGGTGACGATCTCTCGCGGGAGAATATCGTCAAGCAATCGCGGAGCATCCGCGGGCTGTCACTCCCCACGCTCATACCGGGTGTTACGGTCAACACCGGGCCGGAAAGCAGTATGGCGTACACGCAGCTGCAGCTGCAGCGCTGGAACGGCAGCACGTGGGATCAATTCGGGAAGGTTCTCAGCGCCGAGGAAAAGTGAGCTTGCCTTTTGAACCAGCGATGCGTGTGATCGGAGCCCGCAGAGCGACCAACTGACCAAGGAAGGGCGAATGTCCAGCGACGCACTTTTCCGGCCTTTCCAGCTGAAAGGGCTTAACTTGCCGAACCGGGTCGTAATGGCTCCGATGACGCGCTCATTCTCTCCGGGCGGAATTCCGACCGAAGACGTCGCGCGGTACTATCGGCGCCGTGCCGAAGGGGCGGTTGGGTTCATCATATCGGAGGGGACGGGCGTGGATCGTCCGGCATCCCTGAACGATCCGAATGTTCCCCGCTTTCATGGCGATAAGGAATTGGCAGCGTGGCGGCGTGTGGTTGACGAGGTGCACGCCGCGGGTGGCCTGATGGCGCCGCAGTTATGGCATGTCGGAGCCGTTCGCACGCGCGCCGAGAATTGGTCTCCTCCCGGCGCCTACGACAGTCCGTCCGGCCTGTCGCGACCGGAGAAGAAGTTCGGCGAGCCGATGAGCGAAGAGGCCATCGCTGACGCCATTCGCGCTTTTGCCGATGCGGCGCTTGCGGCGAAGCGCCTGGGATTCGATGCCGTCGAATTGCATGGCGCGCACGGCTATCTGATCGATCAGTTCTTCTGGGAGGGCACCAATCGCCGCGAGGATGCTTACGGTGGCAAGGACCTGCCCGGCCGGGCCAGGTTTGCCGCTGATATCGTCCACGCGGTGCGCAAGGCGGTCGGAACGGATTTTCCGATAGTGCTCCGCATCAGCCAATGGAAGCAGCAGAACTTTGAAGTGAAGCTGGCCGATACGCCTCGCGCATTGGAAGCCTGGCTCAAACCTCTGGTCGACGCGGGAGTCGACATTCTGCATTGCTCGCAACGGCGCTTCTGGGAGCCGGAGTTCGAGGGCTCCGATTTGAATTTCGCCGGATGGGCCAAGAAGGTGACGGGCGTGCCGACGATTTCGGTCGGGTCGGTCGGTCTGACCGGCGAATTCATCGCCGCATACGGCGGCGAGAGTTCCCGTCCGGCGTCCCTCGACGAGTTGATCCGCCGCCTCGATCGCGAGGAGTTCGATCTCGTCGCGGTGGGCCGGGCGCTGCTTCAGGATCCGCAGTGGCTACTAAAGGTGCGTGACGGCCGGACGGAAGAACTGATGGCTTTCGAGCGGACCGCGTTCGCGGCGCTGAGCTGAGTAGAGCGATGAAAGGTTCGAAGCAGGGCGCATCGCCACTGAATAAGGTCTAATCCAAATTTTCTGTAGCCAGTGCTTCGGCGACCGTTCCAAGCTGGCTGGCAGGGAATAATTAGCTGCACGCCAGTCGATCGGAGCCTGCGTGTCGTTGCACAGTCCCCTGGAAACAATTCGGAGGCAACAAATGAACGACACCAGAACCCATGTCGGCCAGATCCGCACCGAGGTGCACGGGCATGTGTTCAAGATCATCATCGACAATGTGGCGAAGAAGAACTCCTTCAGTCCGCAGATGATGGCCCAGATGTCGGACGCGATGACGCTTCTCGACCGAACGGACGATTACTGGGTCGGGGTACTCTGCGCCGAAGGCCCTGATTTCACAGCCGGGCTGGATATGCCGAAATTCTTTGGACCCAAGGCCGAGAATACCGAGATCAAGCCCGGAAACGTCGACGCGTTCGCGCTGAAAAGCCGTTGTCGCAAGCCGATTGTGACGGCAGTGCAGGGGATCTGTTTTACGATCGGCATCGAAATGATGCTGGCTGGCGACATCGTCGTCGCGGCCGACGACGCACGGTTCTGCCAGATGGAATCCAAGCGCGGGATCGCGCCCCTTGGTGGTGCGCACTTCCGGTATTTGACGCGGGCTGGCTGGGGAGATGCGATGTATCATTTGTTCCTGTGCGACGAGTTCAACGCAGCGCGGGCTTACAAGATCGGATTTGTTCAGGAAGTCGTCGCTCCCGGCCAGCAGATAGGTCGCGCGATGGAGATCGCGAATCTGATCGCCAGGAACGCGCCGATCGGCATTCAGGTGACCAAGGAAGCCGCGCTGAAATACATCGAGGCCGGTGAAAAAGCTGCGATCGATTACATTCCCAAGATCAAGGATCGCGTCTTCAGCAGCGAAGACATGAAAGAAGGCATCCAGTCCTTCGTGGAACGTCGCTCGGCAGTATTCCGCGGGAAATAGAGATCCCGCGGACCACATAACCGCGCAGCAAAACTTCGTCCACAAGAGGATTTGACTATGGGAAGCATCAAGAAGGCATTCGATCTCACCGGCAAGAATGCCCTTGTTACAGGCGGCTCCCGCGGACTTGGGCTGCAGATCGCCGAGGCGCTAGGCGAGCAAGGGGCGCGGGTCGTGATTTCCTCTCGCAAGGCGCCGGATCTGGAAAAGGCCCAGGCGCATCTTGCCGGCCTCGGCATCAAGGCGGAGTGGATCGCAGCTGATAATTCCAGGGACGAAGACGTCAAGCGGCTCGCCGACGAAACGATCAAGAAGCTCGGTCGGGTAGACATTCTGGCAATGCCTCCCATAATGACCTCCTGCAGATCTGCTACTGGGTCACAATCATTTCCTACTCCTAGAGCGGCGGAGCTGGCGCAACACGAAGCTAAAGCCTACTGGTCATAAGCCAACCGGGTCACGGTTGCGCAAAGTGCTTTGGTCGAAATGCGCTGGTGGGTACCGGGGTAAGATCACCTGCGGACAAAAGCGGTAGTTGCGGAGAGGCGACGCGTCGGATCGTACTCAGCCGAATGGTTTTCTGATAAGATTCTCAAGTTCTTTCCGAATCGGAAAACGCCTCCCCAACGAAATTCTTCATTTACAGTGAGGGGTCCTCGATAAATTTTCATAGATCTCCTAGTGACCAACGCATCCACCTCGTCGCGCGCCTTGGGAATGAGGGCGTTGTTGTGGGCCGATTAGCAAGCCTGTAGTAAAGCACCCATGAAGCGATCTTCAAAGGGCGCAATTGCAGGTGGTAGGACAATATGCGCAGTTGACACTCATTGGCGCGGCAAGACCGCTTGGAGTTGCAACTAGGAAGTCCCAGTCTGGGAATAAAGTGTCGAGTAAGAACTAGAACGTCTTACCCTATGCGGCTGCTCAAGCGTTGGTGCATGTCCTCGCCAAGTGTGGCGACAACCTCACGCATGACAATGTGATGGCGCAAGCTGCAGATCTCAGGGACGTCCAACTCGGCATGATGCTGCCGGGCGTGACTCTAAAATACAAGTAAGGGCGACTTCTCGCCGATAGAGGAGGCTCAGATAATGAGATTCACGGCGCCACATGGGAAGCATTCGGCCGCAATTTTAGCGGCGAGTTGCGCTTATGCGAAGAAGACGTGCCCAAATGATCCCAAGAATTGCTGAAATCAGAACTGATCCTGGAGCGACCGCGATTTCGCGAACCTTGATGTGCAGGATGGTGGAAAGCGTCTACTATCCGATCGAATCCGCCTGAGCTGCGCCCCTGGTTCCGGTTACAGACTGGCGGGTACACACAACCTGCCAAGGTTCTTGAGCACCTGAGAGCTAGGCGCACGGTCCGCTGATCCAGGCACGCCAGCATGAAACGAAACGGGCTCGGCCAGATCAAGAATTCGCTTATTCATCTGTAGTAAGCAACCATATCCGTCTGGGCCAAAATCTCTCCAGCCTCGTGATCAGGAATGAGTAGAAAACTATCCGGTCTCCAACTGGCCAGCAAACGGCAAAGATGGGGTCATTTGGCCGATTGATAAGAGTTTGGCAAAAAAGCTTATCAGTGAGATTTAGATTGGCCGTCTACTGGTGGGCTACGGCGGGATACATAGCCAGCCAGCGATCAAAATCGGGGTTCGTTTCACGCTTCCAGTAGCTCCAGCCTATAACCGAGCCCCTTGCGTCCTGAGCAAAGATAAGGCGCTTACAGCGATTAAACCTCGGGCGTGCTGCCATCTTGGGGATGGATGGACCGTCGTCAGCTGACGTGCGACACCGAATTTGTCTTCCAGGCGAGCGAATTCAATCCAGTTCGCCCGAACGGTGCCCAGCAGAGAAGCGGGGTGTGGAGTGATTATTTTCCGTGGGTGGGTCATTTTTCAATTGACATAACGCCTACCTGTCCATTCTACTCTAGATAGATAGTGTTTTTTGGACTTTTTAGAGAGCTTTTTTGAGTTCTTCCAATCCCCGGGGGCGGGATGACGAAGATTTTTTTGCACGGCGACGGCAATAGTCCAGTATCTGCGTGGCTTGAAGCGGCGCAGGATCAGCCGCCGTTCAATGTCACCACGTTCAAGCTCAAGTTTTCCGGCGAAACCGGAGCGCTGGTGCTCGGTTCGCCGTTCTTGATCGACGCGATGCTTGTCCGCGACGCCGGTGGCTCCGACAAGCGCCTTGTCACCTGGCAAGAGGCGGTCGAGCTGGCGAATGGCGAAGCGAAGCGCCTCGCGGCCATCGCGCTCAACGAGTTACACGACCGGTTGCGCAGCCTTCGGCTGAAGACGGACGGAACGACGCAGGATGGCGTCGTTGCGGACTTTCTCGGCACCACCGGCGTTGCCGATGTCGCTACCAGCTTCGACCTGGAGCTGAATCCGGCCGGACTGCTCGGGGACACAAATTCCAAAGAACCGGTCTTTCGCGCGCGCGCGACGGCGGTATTTTCGGCAGGCTTCGACTCGCCCTTCGCCGTTGCCGGACTGGATGCGGCGGTGCACATCGAGGTGCAACTGACGCGCGCCAACGTGCTCGAGGCCCTGCCACGCATCGAAGTGCCGGCGCTGCCGCACCTCGGCTTGCACTTCCCTCATATCCCACTGCCGAAATGGTCGCTGCACGGGCTGAAGATTCCCTTTCCGGATCTGCCCCTGCTTCGCCTTCCGCCGCTCCCCCACCTCGATATTGTCGTTGAATGGGACCCCAAGCCCAATCTGGATCTTTCGGTTGCCGGCAACAAACTGACGCTATCTTCGACGAAGTCGAAAGCGACGGTCAAATTTTCCGGCACTGAAATCCTCATAGCCAAGGACGTCGAGATCGCCATCACCGGTAACAAGGTATCGATCACTACGGCAAACATCTCCACGGGCACGGCGGAGCAGACTCTTGCCAAGATCGACCTGCTAGACAAAACGAACCCGTTCGTGGTCACGGCGTTCGGCGTGAAAGTGTCGGCCACAGCCTCCTTCTCGCAGGTCGCAGGGCTGACGGTCGTGGTGACTATCAAGGTCGAGCGGCTGGTCATTAGCGCAAGTACTGACCCGAATCTGGTGCTGGCCGTATCGCCGGAACTCGAACTGACTTTTGCGGGCGACAAGCTGACACCTAAACTGACCAAACTGGATCTGGTCGAACCCTATCCGATCAAGCTCGCCCTCTTTGCCGCGCACGTCATCGAGGACGGCGCGAAGCGCTTGATGTCGCTGATCCACAAGTTCGAGGTGCCCAAGCAGGATTTGCCGGGCACGCCGGACCTGCCTTCACTCGACGGCTTCCTCAAGGTGCTGCGGCGGGTAGGGGAGCTCGCCGCGTCGGCCGCTGCCTGGCTGGCGCAACAGGGGGCGGCCGGTGTCCGGGCCCTGGCAGGTCTCGCCGAGGCAGCGTTCAAGATGATTGCCGAGTTGGTCTCCACCCTGGCTGAGGCAATCGCGAAGGAAGCGCAGACGGTCGCCAAGTACATCATCGTGGAAGTCCGCGTCGATCTCGGCCAATGGCGCATTGTCCAGATTGTGGTCACCCCCAGTGATCCCGGCGCCAGCCTGAAGTCTTTCACGCGCGAATTTCTCGGGTTCAAGCTCGATTTCCCCTACAACCTGTCCCCCGCACTCGTCTGCGATCTGGATAAGGGCTGGCTGGCGCTTGCACTGCAGCCGGACAGCGCCAGCTCCAGCAAGGTGACGCTTTCGACCGATCTCTGGCTTGGGCACGAGAACGGGCCGGCCGAGCCGGTGTCGGGGCAAACGAACGGCACGGCAGACGGACCGCTCATGCAGCTTGACGTCACGCCGAAGGATCCCAAGGCCGCGATAGCGCTGATTGTCGTCGACAACGGTCGGGTAAAATTTCTTCAGCAACTGAAGACCGTGCCGGTCTCTGCGCAAGTCCCGGGTCAAGGCCCCAATGGGGGCGTGGTCGTTCCCGTCGGTCACCTGGTGCTGGCGGCCCGCTGGGTTGAACTCAAAAACCTCGACGCATCGGCATTCGATATCGATGCCAAAATCGATCCCGATCGCATCCTGTCGCTGTTCCGCAAGCCGAAGGCGGACGCGACCCCTGGGGGGAATCTGCTGGATCAGTTCAGCCAGCACGTTCGGGTCAAGGCGAGCAACAAGCCTGTCATCAATCTGCCGACGATCCGGATCCCGATCGATGTCGAGGTCAAGATTTCCGACACGAGGGTCGATACCAAGCTGGACCTCGTCATCGACGTTTACACGCTCTCGATGGCGATCAAGGGCGGCAAGTTCGAAATCAAGATCGACAAGAATGAAATCAATCTGCTCGGCCTGAACGGCAAATTCCTCACGAAGGACGGCGGCGAACCACCGGTGGATTTCGCGCCGCTTTTCCTCGATTTCAGCGACGGCGATCCACGGCTGGGCCTGAGCGAGGCGGCGAAGATCAAGCTGTCTTATGACAAGCTTTCGACCAGCGGCAGCACGCTCGATTTCGAGGTGGACAGCTTCATCGTGTCGCGCGACGGCATCGACCTCAGCGCGCAGGTGCAGTCCAACCCGGTGACGCTGGCCGGCGTCGACATGCCGTTCCGCTTCGACAAGGGCCAGCTTGCGGTCAAGCGCAGCCAGATCCAGACCTTTGGCCTCGCAGGACACGGCAATCTGCCGCCGGCGCTGGTGGGCGAAGCCAAGGCGTCGATCGAGCTCAACTTCACCCAGGAGAACGGCGCGCTTGCGCTCCAGGCCGCCAAGGCGGTGCTGGACAAGAGCGGCGATCCGCTGCGTTGCGAGGGTACGCAATTCACCATCACCGTCACCAAGCTCGGCCTGAAATACGTCCGGCAAGGGCAGTATCACTTCTATTTCACGCTGACCGGATCGGCGGAATTCCGGCCAAGCTCCAACGCGTTCGCCGACGGCCTTTTGAAGAACATCTCTGCCCTGCGCATTGTGCTGGACGAAGCGCCGCTTGCGTCCGATCCGCGGGTGCTGATGAACCACATCGAATTCCAGGTCACGGTCGAGCCGCCAAAGCGGTCGACCTTCTTCGACCTGTTCTCGTTCGAACTCCGCGGCGTCGGCTTTCACCCGGCATCGCCGGCGTTCGGCGGCACGCCGGCATTCTCGATTTCCGGCCAGGTAAATTTCACCGACTTCGGCGACATCGTGACGCCCCGCTTCGACTTCCACAAACTCTGGGTGGCGCCGCCCGAGCGCGGCAAGGCCTTGCCGCGGGTGCGGTTCGACGGGCTGGGAGTAGGCCTGTCGCTCGGCTCGATGGCGGAAGCGTCGGGCACCGCGATTGCGGTCGACGGCAAGCTGCCGACGCTGTTCCAGCCCGATGTCCTGCCGGCAGACGTGACGGCCAAGGGTTTTCTCGCCTCGGGATCGCTGCGGATCTCGGGTTGGGCATCGATGTCGGCCTCGATGGGGTTCCTGCAACTCGAGAAGGCAGGCGTCGACGAAAAGCGACCGGCGTTCTTCCTTTACGTTCAGCGCAACGACATGGCGGAGAAGATTCCGACGCCGATCGGGACCATCTATCTTCGCGAAGTCGGCTTCGGCTTCGGCTATCGCTACACGCTGGCAGGAATCGCCGCCGCCGAGCGCGCCGAGACGCCGAAAGAGCTTGTCAAGATTCTCGACGAAATCTCGAAGTATCAGGGCAGCCTGTACGACGTGAAGGCGTGGTGGCCGACCTACGACAATGCCGCGATCACGCTCGCCTTGCGCGGAATGTTCTCGTTCACCTCGGTGTCGACCACTTCCAGTTACAACGAAGAGGGCGAAAAGAATCTGCCGAACCTGGCGTTGTTCGACATCGTGGTCGCGCTCAGGACCGATCTCACCTTCCTGATGAACCTTCGTATCTGGATTGCCTACAATTATGCCGACTGGCGCGAAGGCCGGCGCAACAATTCGGCCTGGACCAACAATCCGAGCCTGACCGGCTACATGTATTTGTCGGTGCCGCGCCGCGAGTTTCTGGCGCGTGCGGTCTACAATCCCGGCGCCGATATCGGCGACCACCCGATGCTGCCTGCCGAATTGAAGATGGCGATGAAGGCGGTGAAATGGTCGTCCACGCTCTATATCAGGCCGGGCCTGTTCCACGCGGAATATGGCTGGCCGTACGAGCTGGGTTTCTCCCTCGGCAAGCCCAACGGCAACTTCTTCCTCTCGGTGGAGGGAGGAACCGTGCTGCGGGTCGAAGACCTGTCGGTGCTGTACGGCCTGGCGTTCCGCGCGCGCGGCTTTGCAGCCTTCGCCTATGACACCGGCGGCGACTTCGGCGCGGCCATTACTGCGCGCGCCAATTTCGCGCTCGGCGCCAAGCTGATCGCGTATCTGTCGGCCAATATTTCCGAATCGATGTTCTACGGCGTCATCACGCTCGACCTGACGCTGGAATTTTCGGTGCGGATGTGGCTGCGCACGAAATGGTTCAGCCTGTCCTGCGGCTTCTCGCGATCGATCACGATCCATATCGGCGTCGAGCTGTTGGTTCAGCCGGGCGGCCTTGCTGCGCGGATCGAGGCGTCGATCTCGGTGGGAGCGTTTGGACGTAACCTTTCGCTCGGAATTGGCTTCTCGCTCGGCAGCAGCGGCCGGCTCGCAGAGGCGCGGGTCAGGGTGGAACGGTTCCTGGCGCTCGGTCTGGCGACCAGCTACCCCAATCCGGAAGCCGGCGTGCCCGTGTCACGGCCGGCACCGTTGCCCGAGCCGTCACGCGCCGAGAATGCGCGCAAAGCCGAGAACCGGCTCGAAGAGGGGGTCGACAGGCGCGAAGCGACATCGAGCGATCAGAAGCCGGTCCAGGGCGGCGAAACGCTCGAGTTCGTCGGTGTCGAATTCGGTCCAGTGTCGTACTGGGCGATGCTCGTTCCGATTCCCCAGCCCGACCGCACCGGTCCAGAATTCTATGTGGTTCAGCTGATCCCACGTGACAATTGTCCGTTGAGCAAGGGCGAGGCGACCGACCGCAGTCACTTTTATGCGGCCCCCATGGAGAAGGAGGACGAAGCCCCCTACGTCGTGCAGGGAGTGAAGAAGAAGGAAGTCCTCCTGAGGGATGGAATGAAGCCACCGGAGGACGCCGGTGCCGGGCTGCAAATCTGGACCGACTGGGAAGCACCGTTTGGCCGTAATGGCGACAGCGCTGGCTTTAGCGCCGAGGACAGCAAGAACGCCCGGCAGAATGCCAAGCTGCGGGAGATTTTCCAGGCCTGCTGCTTCATGGCCAAAGGCAAGATCAACGACATTTCGTACGAAGCAACCGACATCAAGTCGGTGGAATGGGAAGACGAACCGGTCATGCTGCCGGAAGATCCCGAAGCCGCCAACATCATGCTCGCGCAGGCGGCGCGCTCGCGCGCGGATTGCGGTCAGCGCTTCAAGCGCATGCAGGCTTTCTTCAATGCCTCGGTTCGATCAGGTCCGGGCGGAAGGTTGCGGGCTTCCTCCAGTGCCGCAATTGCCTCAGCATCGAGATTGCTCACATCGACGGGTTCTTTGACCAGGCGCGGCATTATTGGCTCGAGGCTTCTACTTGGGCGGGTTGAAGTCGCTGTTGATCCAGCCCCTGCTGCCGGCGGATGTCAGCGGGTCCTCGGCTTCCACTTTGTGAACAAGCTCGCAGTTGGGGCATTGAAAGGTCCGCAGATCGGAGTGATTGGGGAGGGGTCTGATCCCTGTCAGCACCATGCGGCCGGCATGGCACCTCGAACAGCGCGGGCGCTCGATGGCAAGAAGCGATGGTGCCGGAGGCGCATGAGAGTCGGACATGTGATACACCGGGGGCGCTAGTGCATAAAAAGCACGGCGAATGTCAGTGCGATCGGCACTAACCCCAGCCCGATGACGCCAATCTGGAATACGCGATCGTCTCTCATAAGACCTGTCAGAATATGCCCGGATCAGCGGGGAGCCCAGTGCAGTTTGTGCCACGGGCCAAATTACTGGGACTGTCAGGAGAGGCGGCCGAGGAGGCCTTATCGCGTGAACACCCAAACCGCGAGCGGGATAGCCAATACGCTCGAAATGAGAAGCGCCAGCGCTACCGTTTTTATCCATTCCCAAACAGTCAATGCGCGAATTTCCGGTCGGCCCCCTGCCGTAGCGCATCATCGGCGTCAGGGGAGGCTCTGACCACTCCCGCAGGGTCAGGTCAGCCCCGCACAAATCTGATCAGGGATTCTACGGTGAAGAAGTGCACGCGTCGGATCAATCAAGGCTTGAAGGCCGCAAATTGAGGCATTCGTCCGCGTCGCGCACCACGTCGAATTGATGATCGGGCTCTGGACTATGCAGTTTGTGCCACGTTGCTGCGGCTTCACAGTTCCCCGCTTTGATTGATCCAGATCAAGCCGGGGACCGACTGCATCCAAAGACTGACCCCACTGTTTCAAGCCGCCAAATGGAGGTCGCCATGAAATCCTTTCACACGAAGCGGATGCTGCTGGTCGTCGCCGTCCTGGGCTTTGGAATGTTCGGCTCGATCGACTTGTGGTCAGGCGACGGCCCAACGTTATCCATCCAAAGCGCCGAAGCCAGGGTAGGGCGCCCGGCTACCCCCGCCAGCGTTGCAGGCGTTGCACGCCGAACAACGCGCCGGGCGGTCGTCGGCGGAGCAGCTGTAGGCGCGGCAGCTGCAGGCACGGCTTGCATCCGCGTTCTTGTCAATGGCCGATACGTGTGCCGCTGACGCAGCTCTGCCGGTCACTTCGCTGGCAAGAAGCGTGGATGGCGTTTACCGCGAAAGCAACCTCGTTCGAGCGCAACTTATGCGAGGATTGCCTGACGACGTGCGCCGTCTGGGCAAAAACAAATATTATGACGCATTCGGAAGCGGTGGGATTTCATGCGAGCGCGCCGCCCGTCTTTATGCCGAGACCGCGCGGCTGACCACCAGGCGCAAATCCAACACGTTTGTCGTGATTGCTTCAATCTGCCTGACTTCAATGCCACCAGCGATAGTACCGATGTCGTTTTGAGCCTGGCTTTCCAATCAAGCGGTGAGATTGCTGACCGGCCGAGCGGATCAATGCCATAGTGTCCGTACGCGCCTGCAGGCCAAGTTAGCCCTGCTGCCGTTGATCTAGATCAAGCGGCCACCATGAGCGCGCTGCAAGTTCGGCACGTTCGCGTCAAATCGCCATGCGAGGAAGCGCGTCTAGTAGGGAGGAAGCACGATGTTTCGGTTTGCACTCGCTGCAATCGTTCTTGTCGCGGCATATCGATGTGGGTCCTGATGTACGTCTTCTCCTACTCGGTCAGTCCGGCTGCGACCAACGACAGGGCGGAATGGAGGCTGCTGCCAACCGTGGTGTTTCAGGAGTTCTCGAACGAAGAGCGATGCCGGGCGGCCAAGTCGACACTTGAGGACAGCCTCAAGGAGGCGGGTGCCAAGCTGAAAAGTGGTTTGGAAGACCTGAAGAGCATCGGCAAGGGCGACCCTGCGCAGATCATCATCGCCTTCAACGTGGAATGCCTTCCCAAATAAGGTCGGCGAACATCACCGCGTTATCATGGAAGAGGGCGCTGCTTCGCAGCGCCGGCCTCATCCTCCTCAAGGGAGATGAAAACAAGCAGCGCGACCGTTTCACCAGCCGTAATAGCGTGCGGCGGCGTAGCCGCCATAGGGCGGGCAATAGCCGGCACCATAGCCGTAGCCGCCGCCATAGCCGTAATACGGGACGGCAGCGTAGCTATAATAGGAAGAAGGATAGCCGCCGTAATATCCGCCGTAGCCGCCATAATAGCCGCGGCTGGCGATCGCGCCGCCGACGAGGGCGCCGGCGGCGACGCCGTAGCCGAGGCCGCGGTAGCCCCAGCCGCGATGACCAAAGCCGCCGCGATAGCCCCATCCTCCGCCGCGCCAGCCGCCCCAGCGCACTTCGGTCGTGTTTTGGTCGACCATCGATTTCATCGCCGCCACGTTGGTCGGCATTGGCCCGGCCTGCGCGCTCGCAGCAAGCAGGGCGCCGGCGGCAGCGAGAACAGCGATACGCAGTGAACTCAGCACGGTCATGATCGTCTCCTCCTGTGCGGCAGCGCTTGGCGCGCGTGCCGGTCACGGCCCATTCCAGGGGCGACGCGGCGCGGCGTGCTTGATCTAGATCAAACCGCGTGTTCGGCCATGAAGTAGCGCGCGCGGGGGCCACCGCTCAGTGGGCACCCATGCCACTTCACCCCGATTGTGTGTTGCCGGACGCCGCTATTTTTGGGATCTGGAGAAAGCGGTTTCAAGCACGTCGCCGATCGGTTGCCAGCTACGGCCGTCGAATTGAACCAGTCGCAGGTGCTTGATTGGCCGAAAGTCCCAACGTCCGGTGTTGATTTTGATTCCAGGCAGCAAGATCGAGCTCTGGTAGTTCTCGAGGGCCGCTGCCTGCTTCATGACGTTGTCGCGAGACAGGTCGTTGCCGCATTGTTTGAGCACCTGGGCCAGTGTCTCGGCGGCCGCGTAGCCGAACACCGCGGCGTTATCGTCTTTGCCTCCGGCCCGATTGTATTTTTCGATGAATGTCGGCCAATCCTTGGCGGCCTGCTCGTCTTTCCAGGCCGGGTCACTGGCATCCTTCAGGAAGGTCGCCGTAATCACGCCCAGGGCGTTTTCGGGACCGGCAGGTTTTAGCGCCGTCGCGATCGATGATGACATGTGGTTCAGGATGAACACGGGGTGCCAGTTCAGATCCGCCGCGCTTCGGATCACTTTCGTCACGTTCGCAGGCGCGCCCGCAAACACAAGAATCTCGGCGCCTGATCGCTTCAGGACCGATACGTGCTTACCCAGATTGTCGTCTGCGGCATCGTGCGCGATGTCGAGCCGGATCATCCGGGCGATGTCACCAAGACCGTCCTGCAGTCCCCTGAATAATTCGCGGCCGAAATGATCGTTTTGCCAAAGCGCAACGATCCGTTTTCCGGGGTAGAACGCCTGGATGTAGTTGGCGTAGATGCGCCCCTCCTCCCGAATCGAGGGCTGCCAGCTCATTGTCCAGGGGAACAGCGATGGATCGCTCAGATGATCGTCTCCGGAGGCGACAAAGAGTTGAGGAATTTGCCGCTCGTTCAAGTATGTGCGGACGGCAAAATTGCCCGGAGTTCCGAATGAACCGAACATCAGGAGGACGTCCTCTTTTTCGATGAGGCCGCGCGTAAGTTCCAGCGCGGTCGACGGATCGGATTTGTCGTCATGGGAGATGAAACGCACCTTGCGGCCGTTGATCCCGCCACGCTCGTTGATCATCTCAAAATACGCCGCTTCGGCCTTTCCGATCGCTCCGAATGCTTCCAAACTCCCGCTATAGGGCATAACATTGCCGATACGAATTTCGGCGTCGGTCACGCCCGGTTCGCGCACGCGCTCGGTGATCGCGCCCAGCGACGTAAGCGCCACGACGATCGCCATCAGCATTCGAGCAAAGGTTTGCATCGGATGAGTTTCGTGACCAAAACGTTCAGTCTGACGTGGAACCATTGGAGGCATTCGGCTTGATTTACTTGATTTAGATCAAGGTCGGTCGCCCGCGACGACCTGGTTGTTGTCAGGGGCAAGCCTTCTATCGGGAAAAATGTTGGTCCTGAGAACGCAAGTTCGGAATGGAAATGAGGTCCAGCCTCATGAGTTCAATGGATCTGCGGGCTTTCGTTCGATCCCGAGTGCCACCGGACGAATTGCTCGCCTGGCATGGGCGCGACTGCGCGAGCAAGACAAGGACGTAAAGGCCGTTCTGTCGAGGTCGGGGTTGCGACCTGAGGAGATTGCCGATCCAACCGTTCGTCTCGATGTGCATTCCCAGATCAAGCTGCTGGAACTGGCTGCCGAAGAACTTCGGGATGACCTCTCGGATTTCATCTGGCACGCAGCTTCGACCTGCGCGAGATTGGTTTGGTTTACTATGTGATGGCATCCTCAGAACATCTTGCGGGTGCCTTTCGCAACGCTGAACGCTACAGCAGAACCAATACTGACGGAGCGCGCCTGGGCTTCAAACTGGATCGAACGGCGAACATCGCCATCGACTACGTAAACGTAGACCGAGGCTCCGATCGGCATCAGATCGAGTTTTGGCTGGTTGCGCTGATGCGCATATGCCGACAGCTTACCGGCAGTCGAGTAGCCGCGCGTAGACTGAAAGTCAGGCATGCCAGGTCCGGCTCGCCGGCGGCGTTCAAGGCCTTCTTTGGAACCGAGGTGGAATTTGACGCCGATGCGGATGAGATAATGCTTCCGGCGCTGGCCGCTTCAATGCCGATCGTCGGGCGCGACCCTCATCTGAACGACTTGCTGCGACGATATGCAGAAGAGGCGCTTGCTCACCGACCGGGATTACGCGGGAGCAATCATTCGCGCGTGGAGGGATTAATACCGCAGCTGCTTCCGCATGGGCGCGTTGAACTTTCGGAAGTCGCCCGCCAGCTCGGCATGAGTTCGCGTACGTTATCGAGGAAGCTTCGAGACGAGGGTGTAACCTTCGCCGAAGTACTCGACAGGCTGAGATCAGCTCTTGCCCAGCGCTATCTCAGTGATCGCGAACTGCCTATCACTCAAATAGCGTGGCTGTTGGGCTATCAGGAAGTCAGCTCCTTCACCCACGCATTCAAGCGATGGACAGGAACCACGCCAAGAGAATTCCGGCTGTCCAATTGCGTTCCAGCGAGAGGCGCGCCGATAGCGTTGGAAGCTCGTGACAAGGCCGACGACGAGCGACAGGGCGGCACCTAGGGTCGGGCAGTCCAGACCGTTAACTCAAAGCCATGGGCATGGTCGAAAAGGCATCCTTGCGAGATTTTCGGCGCGGAATCCCAAATTCTTGGCGCGCGATAACAAGATTTTCATGGCAGCGCTCCGGTATATGCGCACAGGCGCCGCACCAGGCTGGAATTGCCGGAAGCTTCATGTCACGCGACGATGCATTGTTCTGGCTTTCAATTGTTTGGCTTTCTGGCCTATGCAGCGCGGCTGCATGGGTACTTCTTGCGTTTTGACCGCGAAATCTCCGACAGCAGGAAGCTGTCATCGAATTCGAGCACGATCTATCGTGCGGACAGATCGGGCGCGTTCCCGATCTTCTGGACGGCGACGTTGACCGTCATGCCCAGGTAGTCGTTCGCTTCACCAAACCACGACCCTGCCAGCGGGATTGCTTGCGCCGGATGTCGGGCTACCGCCACCGGAATCAAATCAAAACCGGCACTGATCTGGTTGGTCGGGTCGTAGTCCAGCCAGCCGGCACCTGGGAGAAAGACCTGCAGCCACGCGTGGGTGGCGCCGGATCCGCTCACGCCGACCGCGCCGCCATCCAGCGCCGCATCGTAAAGATAACCGGTGACGAAGCGCGACGCGAACCCGAGCCGGCGCAATGCCTCGATCATGAGCCAGGCATAGTCCCGGCAAGTGCCGGATTTGGCGCGCAGGGTTTCACCGGGCGACTGGGTTCCTTCGGCGTCCCTCGGACGATAGGTGAACGTGTCGCGAAAAATGTGCAGCATCCGGTGCAAGACATCGGTGGTTCGATCCTGGTCGTCGGCAACGAAACTCTTGGTCCATGCGGCCAGGCTCGCGTCTTGATCCTCGGCATGAGGGCGTAGGTAACCGGCCAGGTCGGTCCATTCGTCGGGGGTGTACTGCACCGGAATTTCTTCGGCCCGGGATTCCAGCGGAAACGCCTCGACTCCTTTAACGCCGTAATACACGCCGCGAGCCTCAAAAATGATGGTCAGCTCACTGGCAGGTTCACTGAATTCCATCACCGTTACCGTGTTGGAGCGGGCATCGGTGGTCCAGTGCATTTTTGCAGGAACGCTGCTTGTTGCGGACCAGCTGACGAGACGCGCCGATGCGCCGCGCCTTGGCAAGAACATGGCGCGGTGCGTACCGAAAATAACAGGCTTTGCATACCGGTAAGTGGTGGTGTGGCTTATCTTCCCGAGAACCGCCATTGTTCGTCCTGCTGTACAACCGGTGATTCAGGGCGCGTTTGCCACAAGCGCTTGGTTGCTGGTTTACGACGCTCTCTAACATCGCGGCGGCCGGCCTTGATCTAGATCAAGTGTCGGCTTTCTCACGACCAGCGGTCTGGCTTCGATGCACATTTGATCGCGGTCAGGGGTTCTTCGGTACGACCGGGCGCGGCACATTCGAAGACCGTTCGGCGGCTTTGTTTTTCCCCTGTTTCGTCCGAGAGGTTCCCTGTTACCGGGAAATATTTCCTTGTGAACTGAAGGGGGAATTGGCCCTGAGGCGGCTGCAATGCAGCCAGCTACTGGGCTACTCTCATGTTCTCGCTGGCCCCCAAAATCGTCCGTTTCCCTGTAAAATACCCTGTCAGGAGGGAATTTGCCTGGAGACGGGTGCGATCGGCACTGCGTCGCCAGCCAGCAACAGGTGAGGGCTTTCGGCCGTGAGGACGCATCCAGCGACGACACGCTCCATTCCCTGCTTTCTGGCGGCAATCGCGGCAGTAGTGCTGCTTGCGCTCCCCGCCGTCGCCGCCGAACCCACGCCACGGCAACCGGGACTCGCCGACGCGGTAAACGCCATTCCACCGGCAGAACTCTATCGCGGGCAAACCATCGTGACGGGGCAGGGCGAGGCAAACCGTATCCTCGGCTTCGCATCGTGCCTGGAAGACGTTCTCGTCAAGGTAAGCGGCATGCTGCGGCTCGCAGGCGATCCGCGTCTCGACCCATACAAGGCCGATGCTGCGAAACTGGTTCGGGACTTTTCCTACCGCGATGAAAAGGGCGGCAAGCCGAAGAACGACGAGCAGGGCACCCGTGATCGCTCCTTCATTCTGACGGCCGAGTTCGACGAGGCCGCCATCAACGGCATGCTTGCCGAGCTGGGCGTCAAGCCATGGCTTACCCGCCGCCCGGTGCTTGGCGTCTTCGTGGAGATGCAGCCGGGCGCGCGACGATACGTGGTTGCAGGGGATTCGAAAGAGACGGAACTGCAGCGGGCTGCCCTCCTAGCGGCCGCGGCCAAGCGGGGAATGCCCGTCGTGCTGCCCGATGCCGCAGCACTGGCTGGCGTCGGCACCAATGAGCTTGCGCTTGCGAGCATCGCGCCCGCGAAGATCGCCGAAGCCGTGGCCGGGCGGGGCGGAGAGGTCGTGCTGATCGCCCGCCTCGTGTGGGACGATCAGGAGCTGCGGTGGAACTCGAACTGGCAGCTCGATTGGCAGGGCAGGTCGCAGCAATGGCAGCTTGCGGCTGTCACGTTCGACGAGGCCTTCCGGCAAGGCATCGGCGCTGCCGCGCAAATCATTGCCGGGCACCAATAACGAACCGGAATTCGGCCAGGCAGCGGTGTGGTGACTCGGATCGATGCGCGATAACGGATGCTGTCGACCGAGACGGTTAAACCACCCACGCCGACGACGTCGTGAGTCAGGGCGCTGTCAGCCGATGCGCCCCACCGAACGAAGCCAATCAGCGCGACGAGAACACATTCTTCAACTGCACCAGGAATGTCACCAGCCATGCGCAGGCAAACATGGCCGCGAGACCCAGCGCCGTTCTGCGATCAGTCAAAGACAGGTTTGTCCACCACCATATCCGGTAAAGCCATAACCCCGTCGTGGCGATGCCAAGCAAGCAGACCAGCATCTTGAGAAAGGACGAGTTCGCGACACCCAAAGCGCCAAACAAGAGCGTTGCTGGAATGAGAAACATCGTGCAGGCGGATATCAAGGTCTCGTTCATGGGTCCTCAAGACATCTACGAATCGCGAGATTACAGATGCAGTTTGCAGCAACCGGCATCCTTCTGGAAGTGACACCAAGCGACTGATGATTGGCTTTGCCTGCCTACGATGCAAAGCGGACATTGGCAGACGAGGGCAGCAGCCAAGGACCACAGGAGTGCTCCACTCAGCGAACCGCGGAAACGCCCGTTTTGAGGAGACTTTCAACGGAGACAAATTTCGATCCCGCTGAGCGGTGGGCCGGCAGTGGAATCTGGCCGAGGAATTCCCCGATCATGTGACGCCTCTCAATTCGTCCTCGATCGCTGCTCAATGGACCGAGGCAAACTTCTCTTACTCACATCCGGATTCGACGCTTACCTGATCACGTGTTGCCGTCGCCTCGCATGTCCGCTGGTGAGGTCGAAGCAGACTTGCTCGTAGATTAACCGGAACGTCTGCTGATGACCCGAGCCGACATCGGTCAGACGCGCGCGCCTCCTCACGCGCTCACCAAGTGCCTCTATTCAGTCATGCTGATGACGCAATTTCTTTCTTAGTCGGTGGGAAAGACACCTGTGGAAGGACCACCCTGGTTCCCACAACGGTTCCGTCGCCAGTGTCGGCACGAACCCGCAAAAATCGGCACAAGCTCGTCAACGCATCCGCGTTCGCTTGACCATTTTCTGCGGGATCGGGAATCGAACGATCCAGAAAATCAATCGAGGAGTTATGATGTTGTTTCGCTCGGGCGCCGCAACTTGCGGTGTCGTAGTGCTGCTTGCCATTTCTGTTACCGTTGCTCGAAGTGAAATGGTCGCAGTTCATTCAAGCGCCGTCGTCAATGCCGCTTCGGGGGACGCGATTGTTGGCGCAGCATCCACGTACAATCCGTTCCGGCCCGGATGGCGGGAGGGCGGTCCGAACACAGCTTCAGGCGAGCGCTATGAGCCCTCTGTCTGGGCAGCTGCCATCAAGACGAGTCTGCGCCAGAAATTTGGTGGGGTCCGATATGGCGCGAGGCCGAAATATGCCCTCGTTGAGGCTGTAGGCAAGAAGGTCATCGTCAAGATAAATGACGTGGGGCCACTAACGCCTGGCCGCATCATTGACCTCAATGAGCGGACGATGCGCCATTTCGATCCAAGCCTGCAGCTCGGGGTAATTTATGGCGTAAGCGTCAGGCCGCTTTCCGGCGACTATTGGATTCCCGGACCGGTTGGCTGATCATCGCAAGGCGCTGGCACGGCGCAATTTGCGTCGCTGCCGTCCTGGTCCGATCCTCAGGTTTCGATGCCCAGTACGGGGCCACCGAATTGCGCTCCGTGAGAGCCGATCGGCGACCTGTGCGGTTCGTCGGCAGAGGGCGCGCCGTCAACCAGAACGTCAATTCTTTGCCGCAGATGACCAACCAGCTGTTCAGCGCCGACAGTCAGGCAGCCATGATGTCCCCATGGTACCTCGACGACGTCGAGTTGAGAACTGAGATGCCGCCACGCCCGGCCGTCGTGTTCGGCCGCGTAGAAAGTCACAGGGACCTCAAGCGGTGCCGGAAGATATTGCGCCATGGCGGCTGAATAAGCGTGCCACAACGCCGGCGGAATCTCGAGCTCGGCGGTCGTAATCAGCGTGCTCGTCGACGCCTTGAAGCGACGCTCCAGCTCCGCCATTTTTTCAAATGCCCGGCGCAGAAGATAAAGCGGAAGCAGCGGCTTCATCAGCCCGATGATCGCCCGCGGTACCGGACGCGCACTGATGGTCGGCGGGTCGACCATCGCAACCATATCAACCTTGTGGCCGGCGGCCATCAGCAGGCGGGCTGTTTCAAACGCCACCATGGCGCCGTTGCATTTGCCACCCAGGAGGAAAGGACCGCTGCTCTGCCTCTCCAGAACAAGCGGCAGGCGGTCGGCGGCCATCTCTTCGATCGACGGCGGAATCCTTTCCCCACGAAGACCATGGGGATCGATCGAAATGATCCGGTAGTCGGGCCCGAAAAGCTCGACCATCCGCCGCATACCCGAGTGGCCGCTGACAATGTCCCCATTGAAGAAGAACAGGGGAGACCGATCGCCGCCAGCACCGAACTGGAGGAACGGCGTCGCCGGGGTGCCTGTCTGCATGGCGATTTTTGGAGCAAGTTGGCGGATCGTTTCCGCCCCGTACAGAATCGTTCCCGGTAGGCGTTGGCCGATCAGCCGCTCGATTTCGATGAGCATTTCCATCGCTAGAAGGGAGTCACCACCGCTGGCGAAAAAATCATCTTCGACCGTCACAGCCTCGGACTTCAGCAGCCTCCGCCACAGGATCAGCAATTCAGCTTCCAGATCCAATGGCCCTTTGTTCACAGCAGGCACGGGCATCGCGCCCTGATCGCCCATCAGCCCGTCGAACGACTCGCGCAGCCGTCGGCGCTGCACTTTTCCCGTCGCCCCTTTTGGCAGTTGGTCGAGGATCAGAATGCGCCGCGGAATCTTGAACGAGGCCAACGCGCGTTGCAGGAACTGGCGAAGCTCCGCAGGTGTCGCCTGCGCACCAGGATGGGGAACGATGGCGGCTGCGACGTCC
>NZ_JAFCMC010000029.1:0-89571 GCF_018130085.1 Bradyrhizobium sp. AUGA SZCCT0169
CCTTGTCTGAGATCTCAACAACCTCATTCTGGCACAACTGATGCCGTAGGGGGCCGTCCACACCATCACTCCGCGGCAGAGATTGTTGTGCACGATGGTCGACGGCTTTTCTCAACAGCAGATGACCGGGGTTATGGGTCCCGGCGTTCGCCGGGACGACATCTTCTCCATATGTTCAGTTGCGCCCTACTGCAGGACCATCAACGTGAACGGATAGACGTAAGCCTGCAATGTCACCAGTCCGCCGACCAGACAGGCCAGCACGATCGAATGCAGGAATACATAGCGAAGGATCGAGCCTTCGTGGCCGTACCAGTTGGTTGCCGTCGAGGCGACAACGATCGATTGCGCGTCGATCATCTTGCCCATCACGCCGCCGGAGGAATTGGCGGCGGCCATCAGGATCGGCGACAGGCCGAGCTGCTCGGACGTGATCTTTTGCAGATTGCCGAACAGCACGTTGGAGGCGGTGTCCGATCCCGTCAGCGCCACGCCAAGCCAGCCGAGCAAGGTGCCGAAGAAGGGATAGAGCACGCCGGTTGCGGCGAAGGCCAGGCCGAGCGTGGCGTCGACGCCGGACAGCCGCGTCAGCGTGCCGATCGCCAGCATCGCCGAGATCGTGATCAGCGAAATCGCGCACAATCTGATGGTGCGGCCGTATTCCGCAATCATCTTCTCCGGCGAGAAGCGCATCAGGAAACCGGAAATGATCGCGGCGATCAGCACCAGGAGCGTGACCACCGGCACGGCGGCGGCGAGCGTCGACAAGGTCGCGTTGCCGAGCGGATTGTAGACTTGATCCCACATGTTCGGATTCTCCCCGGATTATTATTGGGCACCCGGCCGTGTGGACGGTCTGGTGTGCCTGGCGCCTGCGGAAACGTTGCTCTCATCCGCAAGATCGACTGCTGGTTCGGCAGTTCGCCGAAACCCGCTCACAACCTCGCGAAGTCCAGAGGTCCCCCGCCCCTCGCCGTGACAGCCATGCTAGGGTCTGACCGGCTACCGCGACAAGTCGCCGCAGGCTGAGAAATCTACGACTTTAGTCCAACGTCCAATTCTTCCATTCTTTCAGGCCCTTAAGGCCCGCTCCCCGGAGACCATCGTGAAGAATATCCGCTCCACGCTCGCGACCGTATGGCGGATCGCCGCTCCCTATTTCCGTTCCGAGGACAAATGGGCCGGCCGCGCGTTGCTCGCTGCCGTGATCACGATCCAACTGGCGCTGGTCGCGATCGACGTTCTGGTGAACCAGTGGCAGAATCGCTTCTTCAACGCGCTGCAGGAATACAATTGGGACGTCTTCGTCAGGGAGATCGGCGTCTTTTGCGTGCTGGCAAGCTGCGCCGTCGTGCTTGCCGTCTACCAGCTCTACCTCAATCAATGGCTGCAGATTCGCTGGCGGCGCTGGCTGACCCGGCACTATCTCGGCGAATGGATGCACGGCGCCAATCACTACCGCATGCAATTGCAGGGTGACGCCGCCGACAATCCGGACCAGCGCATTGCCGACGACGTCAGGCTGTTCGTCGAGCGGACGCTGGATATCGGGCTGAGCCTTTTGAATTCGGTGGTGACGCTGCTTTCCTTCGTCGTCATCCTGTGGGGGCTGTCGGCAGCCGCCCCCTTGCACCTGTTCGGCAAGGAGTACGCCATCCCGGGCTACCTGGTCTGGGGCGCGCTGATCTACGCCGTCCTCGGCACGGCGCTGACGCAATGGATCGGCTCGCCTTTGGTGCGGCTTGATTTCAAGCAGCAGCAATTCGAGGCCGATTTCCGCTTCAACCTGGTTCGGGCACGGGAGAACTCCGAGCAGATCGCGCTGTTGCAGGGCGAGCGCGCGGAGCGCCTCGGGCTTTGGGCCCGCTTCCACCATGTGATCGAAAACTGGTACGGCATCATGAGCCGGACCAAGCGGCTGACCACGTTCACCGCGAGCTATTCGCAGGCCGCGGTGATCTTTCCCTATATCCTGGTGGCACCGGCCTTCTTCGAAAAGAAGGTCCAGCTTGGCGGTTTGACCCAGACAGCGTCCGCGTTCGGCAGCGTGCAGTCGGCGCTGTCGATCTTCGTCACGATCTACCGCACGCTGGCCGACTGGCGCGCCATCATGGCACGCCTCGACGGGTTTGAAGCAGCCATCGCGAGCGCCACGGCGCTGGAGAAATCGAGCGAATCGATCGACGTCGTCGCATCTCAGGGCGGCACGGCGATCGACCTGCGCGAGCTCACGCTGCGCCTACCCAATGGCACGCCGCTGGTCTCGGCCGATGCTTTAAGCCTTCGCGGCGGCGAACGTACGCTGCTCACTGGCCCGTCGGGCTCCGGCAAGTCGACCCTGTTCCGGGCCATCGCCGGCATCTGGCCGTTCGGCAGCGGCTCGATCGCCATCCCCGCCGGCGCGTCCGTCATGATGCTGCCGCAGCGGCCCTACTTTCCGATCGGATCGCTGCATGGGGCCATCGCCTATCCCGGCGCAACCGAAACCTTCAGCGCCGATCGGGTCAGGGAAGCGCTCACCCAGGTCGGCCTGCCCAAGCTTGCCGGGCGGCTGGGGGAGGAATCGCACTGGAACCGGATGCTCTCGCTTGGCGAGCAGCAGCGCCTCGGGGTGGCGCGCGCGCTGTTGCACGCGCCGCAGTATCTGTTCCTCGACGAGGCGACCGCCTCGCTCGACGAACCCTCGGAAGCCGCGCTCTACAATTTGCTTGGCTCGAAACTGCCGCAAACCACCATCGTCTCGATCGGCCACCGTTCGACGCTCGAGGCCTTCCACCAGCGCCACGTCGCCATGGTCCGCGACGGCGACCAGTTCACGCTGCGGGAAGCGGTCAGCGCCCAGCCGGCGTAAGCCTGAGAGAAGCTGTTGCAGCCCCTACAACCAGCGCCGTCCCAAAAGCAAAGGGGCGGCAGATTGCTCTGCCGCCCCCAGATCTTCGCGAAGAAGATATTACTTCAGGTTGGTCAGCGCGGTCAGGTCAGCCGAGAGCTTGACGATGCCGGCTGCGCCGCACCAGTTCGAACCCACGCCGGACGGATTGATCGCAGTGACGTTGGTTCCGGTAAAGGCGTTGATTTCGCCGCGAGCGGTGAAGTCGCTGGTGAAAGCGTTGCAATCGCCCTTCGACAGGTTGGTGTCGGAGTAACGGAAGTCCAGCGTGAACACCTTGTAAGTGAAGCCGACGCCGATATTCCAGGTGTTGTAGTCGGCGTAGTTGATGCCGTTCGGGAATACCGCGGTCCCGTAGAACGAGTCCGAGGTGCCCAGCCACTGGCGGCCGAACTCACCCGACACGTACATGCCAAGGCCGCTGGCGCCGAACCAGGCGCTCGGCGCGATCGCCTTGCCGACGATCGAAGCATAGGTGCCTTCGGCGCCGCTGTTGAGGAAGCTCGGCGTATAATAGGCGGTGCCGCCCAGCGAGAAGTTGTCGTTGAAGGTGTAGTTCACCTTGCCGTAGATCTCGAAGAAGCTGACGTCCTTCTTGAGCACGTTGAGATTGAGCAGGGTGTTCGCCTGGCATTCGGCGCTGAGCGGAACGCCGGCGAAATCGGTGACAGCGCCGCCGCCGTATTGGCAGGTTCCACCCGGATAGAGGTAGCCCCAGGCGCCGACATCGAAGGCAAATGCGCCAACCGTCAGGCGGGCACCGCCGTAGGCGTCGACTTCAGCGGCTGCACGGTTGGGGAACGAGATGCTCGCAGCGGCCAGGCCGACGTACAGCTGGAAGTCCTTGGTGACGTTGTAGCGCGGCTCGAAATAGGCGTTGACCGACGGCTTGTGGTTGGACTGGGTGATGCCGCGGAAGATGTAATCATTGGTGATGCCGGCGCCGAAGGCGATATCCCAGGGATCGAACGCGACAGGCGGCGGGGCCTTCACCGCCTTGACACGCAAGTCCGCCGCGAGGGCCGAACCCGATACCATTGCCAGCGCCGTTGCTAACAAAGCCAGTTTCTTCATGACGATCCCCATCACCTTCTAGAACAGTCCCGTTCCGGTGGCCCCCCAGGGCAAGCGATAACCGACTGCAACCAAACTCAACGGCAATCTGGGACGTGCTGTCATGGGCGTGAAGCAAAAAAGACAATCATCTGCCGCCTTTTTAGGCGTTCTGCCTGTTTCGGAAAATGTTGTCTGCGGGTGTTGCATTCCCACAACAAGTTTGGCGGCCTTCGTGCCGGTCAGACGACATCTGGAACCGGCAAAACAAGGGGATCAGCTCCCGCTTGCCTGAACAGCGGCCGAATCAACAGCCCCCGTAGAAATCCGTGGTGAAATCGATCCGCCGGCCGGCCTCAAGAAAAAAGCCGCAGCGGTGGACGCTGCGGCTTTCCGATAAATCGACCTTGACGGGCCGCGGACGACCTAGTGCTGATCGCCGCCATTGGACGAGCCGGAGCCCCATGACGGGGTCGATGCCTCCGAACTCGGCGTTGCCCAGCTCGGAGCGGGCGCAGCTTCGGGCTCTGGCGCCGGAGCCGCCACCGGGGCTGCCGCCTTCGGCGCGGCAGGCTTGGCGGCGGCTTTCTTTTTCTTCGCCGGGCTCTTCGCCACAGCTTTCTTGGCGGATTTCTTGGCGGCTTTCTTGGCGGCCTTCTTCGGCGCTGCCTTCTTGGCGGATTTCTTTGCGCTCTTCTTCGAAGCCTTCTTGGCCGATTTCTTTGCCGACTTCTTGGCGGCCTTCTTCGACGACTTCTTCGCAGATTTCTTCTTCGCCGCTACCGCCTTCTTGGCCTTTTTAGCCTTCTTGCTTTTCTTGCTCTTCTTCGCTTTAGCCATCGTGGTCCTCCTGTTGCCGCTGGTCGTGTCAGTCGAGCGCTCGAATAGTCGGCCGATCGATTAGTTCAATGCTGGCCTTGTCAGTCCAGATCCCTTCAATTCGGGTTTTCGACCTCCTGTCGCCCAATCGAGAAGCTCAATCGTGTGCACCACAGGAACTGACGTACCGCCGGCAATCTGCACCATGCACCCAATATTGCCCGCAGCGATCATGTCCGGTTTGACTGTCGCAATATTGGCGATCTTGCGATCGCGCAATCTGCTCGCAATGTCAGGCTGGAGAATGTTGTAGGTCCCCGCCGAACCGCAACACAAATGGCTCTCGGGTACATCTTTCACCACGAATCCATTCTTGGAAAGCAATTCTTTCGGCGCGTGCGTGATTTTCTGTCCGTGCTGCAGCGAACAAGCCGAGTGATAGGCGATGGTGACGTCGCCTTGCTGGCTCGATGGATGCAGATCGATGCCGGCGAGATACTCGGTGATATCCTTTGTCAGCGCGGATATTCGTGCAGCGGGGCCGGCGAACTCACGGTCCTCACGCAGCATGAAACCATAGTCCTTGATGACCGTGCCGCAGCCCGACGCCGTCACCAGGATGGCGTCGAGGCCACCTTGTTCCGCTTCGCGCTGCCAGACCGTGACGTTGGCGCGGGCGCGCGCCAGTGCGTCGCCGTCCTGCCCGAGGTGATGGGTGAGCGCGCCGCAGCATTGTTCGTCCCTGACCAGCACCACCTCGATGCCGTGGCGCGTCAGAAGATTGATGGCGGCCTGGTTGATGCGCGGCGCCAGCACCTGCTGGGCGCAGCCCTGCAGCAGCGCGACCCGCCCCCGCCTGTCGCCAACGGCCGGGAAGACACTGCCGGCGGCAGGCCCCGGCGCCGGCAGGCTGCCGGGCGCGAGCGCCAGCATCGCCTTGATCCGCCGCAGCAGGGTGGGCGTCGCCGATGCGGTCTTCGGTGTCGGCAAAAGGCCAGCGAACGGCCGGCCCAGCCGCGCCATGATCATGCTGGCGCGGAACAGACCCGGCCGCGGCAGCACAAAGGCCAGCACCGCGCGCAAGGCCCGCTCGCCCAGCGGTCTGGAATAATCCCGCTCGATCCTGACCCGCGCCTGATCGACCAGGTGCATGTAGTTCACGCCCGATGGGCAGGTCGTCATGCAGGCGAGGCAGGACAGGCAGCGGTCGATATGCTTGACCACCTCCTTGGTCGGCGGACGGTCCTTCTCCAGCATCTCCTTGATGAGATAGATCCGGCCACGCGGGCTATCGAGTTCGTCGCCGAGCAGCACGTAGGTCGGACAAGTCGCCGTGCAGAACCCGCAATGCACGCAGGCGCGCAGGATCTTGTCGGCTTCAGCGATGTCAGGATCGGCCAGTTGGGCGAGAGAGAATTCGGTTTTCATGTCGCGACCGCCCGCAGCAAGCGGCCCCGGTTGAGGATGTTCTTGGGATCGAAGCTCGCCCGGACGCGCTCGCTCAAGGCGGCCACGCCGCCGGATTGCGGATGGAACACGTCGACATTGCGCCGCACCAGTTCGGACGCCCGGACCAGCATCGCATGACCGCCGGCGGCATCGACGCGCGCCCGCAGCAGCGCCGCGTGCGCGTCCGGCCTGGGCGGCAACGCCGCCCAGATCAGCCCGCCGCCCCAATCGTAGATCACGTCGCCGCCGGTGTCGCGCGAAAGCTGCTGCCCGAGCGCGCCGCCGGACGCCGGCGGACACACGATCCGCCACACCGGCCACGCCCCCAGCGCGCCTTGGGCGGCAAACGGCAGGACATCGCGGATCGAACTCCAGATCGCGGCCGAAACAGCGTCTTGCAGGACCTCCACGGCGCCGAACGGCGCCAGCGTCTTGCCGAGCGAGCCGGCGCGGTCGGCGGCGGAAGCCGCGATGCCTTCGAGCCGCAGCAGCGTCGTCGCCTGCCCCGGCGCTCCGAGCCCGGCCAAGCCGCCGGCCGCGGACCGGAACGCCTGATGCGGCAGATGCGCCGCACCCGACACGTCGTAGGGCGAGCCCAGCGCCGCTGTCATCGCCCGGTTGGCGGTGACATCGTCGAGCCCGCGCAGCACCAGCGTGCGTTCGCTTTCGGGTTTCGGCATCACCTTCAACGTCACTTCCGTCATGACCGCCAGCGTCCCCCACGACCCCGCCAGCAATTTGCAGAGATCGTAACCGGTGACGTTCTTCACCACCTTACCCCCGGTTTTGAAACTGTCGCCGAAGCCGGACACCGCATGCGCCCCCAACAGATGATCGCGGGCGCCGCCGGCCCTGATGCGGCGCGGGCCGGCAAGGCCTGCGCCGATCATGCCGCCGATGGTGCCGGCGCCGGAGACGCCGAGCAGCGCCGAGGTGTCCATCGGCTCGAACGCGAATTGCTGGTTCTTAGAGTCGATCAGCGACAGCACATCGGCAAGCGGCGCGCCCGCCTGCACCGTGATGATCAGCTCGTTCGGCTCATACGCCGTGACTGCGTTCAGCGCCGACAGTTCGAGCACGGCGTTGGTCGCCATCGGCTGGCCGACCAGGCGTCGGGAGCCATGGCCGATGATCTCCAGCGGCTGCTCGCTGGCGATCGCCGCCCGCACCACCTGCTCGACGTCCTTGGCGTCTCGTACTCTTGGGGTGTCCACGTGCGCCTGCTTCAAAATCGGGGAAGTTCGGGAAATGCCAGCCGGCCGCCGTGCACGTGCACGCGGCCGAGTTCGGCGCAGCGGTGCAGGGTCGGAAACACCTTGCCGGGATTGAGCAGGCCTTGGGCATCGAACGCGCATTTCAGCCGCTGCTGCTGGTTGAGGTCGATCTCGCTGAACATTTCCGGCATCAGGTCGCGTTTCTCGATGCCGACGCCGTGCTCGCCGGTGAGCACGCCGCCGAGTTCGACGCAGCAGCGCAGGATGTCGGCGCCGAACGCCTCGGCCCGCTCCATCTCGCCGGGCTGGTTGGCATCATAGAGGATCAAGGGATGCAGATTGCCGTCGCCGGCATGAAACACGTTGGCGACGCGCAGATCGTATTTGGCCGAGAGGTCGCGGATGCGGGCCAGGGCCTTGGGCAGCGCGCCACGTGGAATGGTACCGTCCATGCAGAGGTAATCAGGGGAAATCCGGCCCACCGCCGGAAACGCCGCCTTGCGGCCGGCCCAGAACAGGTTGCGCTCGGCTTCCGACGTGGAAATCTGCAGCGTGGTGGAGCCGCAGCCTTTGGCGATGGTCTCGACGCGGCCGATCAGTTCATCGACTTCGACGCCGGGACCATCGAGTTCGATGATCAGGAGCGCCTCGACATCGAGCGGGTAGCCGGCATGGACGAAGGCTTCGGCGGCGTGGATCGCCGGTTTATCCATCATCTCCATGCCGCCCGGGATGATGCCGGCACCGATGATGCGGGCCACGCATTCACCGGCGGCCTCGACCTCGGCGAAGCCGACCATCAGCGCGCGGGCGGTTTCCGGCTTCTGCAGGATCCGCACCGTGATCTCGGTGATGACGCCAAGCAGGCCCTCGGAGCCGGTGATGATCCCCATCAGGTCGTAGCCTGCGTTCTCGGCCGACTTGCCGCCGATACGCAGGATTTCCCCTGACATCAGCACGATTTCGCAGCCCAGCACATTGTTGGTGGTCATGCCGTATTTCAGGCAATGCACGCCGCCGGAATTTTCCGCGACATTGCCGCCGATCGAGCAGGCAATCTGCGACGAGGGATCGGGCGCGTAATAGAACCCGGCATGCGCTACCGCCTGGCTGATGGCCAGATTGGTGACGCCAGGTTCGGTCACCACCACACGGTTGTCGAAATCGATCTCGCGGATCCGCTTGAATTTGCCAAGGCCCAGCAGCACGCCATCGGCCAGCGGCAGCGCGCCGCCGGACAGCGAGGTGCCCGAGCCGCGCGGCACCACCTTGATGCCCTGCTCGCAGCAATATTTCAGGACCTTGGAGACCTGCTCTGTCGTGTCGGGCAACACCACGACCATCGGCGGCTGCCGATAGGCCATCAGGCCGTCGGACTCGTAAGGCAGCATCTCGGCTGCGCTGTCGATCACGCCCTCACCCGGCACGATCCCCCGCAAGGCGGCCACAATGGCGTCGCGGCGATCCAGAACGGCCTGATCGGAAGCCGGCATCATAATGGCCATGCGTTTCCTCCAGGGCCTAGCGCGTTATCGATTTGTCACGGTAAATCAAGCACGTCTGGGCGCATTTGGGTAGGCCACCACACCAATGTCGGATTGCCTTCCCCCCAAATCGTGAGTTCGCTCTCGGGCAAGCCTGCGAGGCTGGAACCTGTCAAAGTTTCGTGGCTTGTCCAATCGGAACGAGCCTGCCAAAAGCAATCGACCTCCAGGGAAAGAGACGAAGAGCACCACATGAAAACACCGATCTTGGGTACGCTGGTTGTTGTCACCTCATTGATGGCCGTGTCGGGCGCGCTGGCGCAGGACGTCACTGCCGGCAAATCCTCGTTCAACAAATGCATGGCCTGCCATGCGATCGGCGAAGGCGCCAAGAACAAGGTCGGGCCGGAGCTGAACGGGCTCGAGGGCCGCAAGTCCGGCACCACGGCAGGCTACTCCTATTCGGAGGCCAACAAGAATTCCGGCATCACCTGGAGCAAGGATGTGTTCCTCGAATACATCAAGGAGCCGAAGGCGAAGATTCCCGGCACCAAGATGGTGTTCGCCGGCATCAAGAACGAGAAAGAGGCGAGCGACCTCTGGGCGTTCCTTGCGCAATACGACAAGGACGGCAAGACCAAGTAACGGCTGTCGAATATCGCGATTCCAGAGCTTCGGTTCTGACTAAAGCAGAGCCGCCCGCTTCTGGTTTGACGCGTTCTTGACGCAAACCGCTATCCGCCCCCGGATCAGCTCCCAGGGGCATGCTCGCTCACAAACGCTTTAATTCGCTGCGGCCGCGGTGTTCTGGGCCATTTTGCCTATCATGGCTTCGATCTCGGAGATCACGAGGTCAGGCACCGCGTTCTGCACCATGTGACCGAGGCCGGGCAGCACGATCAATTTGACGTTCGGGGCGGTCGCCGCCAGCGGCCGCGAATGGATGTTGGTCGACACCGTCTTGTCGATATCGCCGGTGACGATCGTGATCGGCGCCTTGATACTGGCATAGCGCGGCGCCTGCTCGGCGACGGCCGCCTTCAGCGTCACCAGATCGCGCGCATTGGCGAGAAACTCGCGCGGGCGCAGCAGCAGCGAGCTTGCGGTGTTTTCGACATATCCATCCGGGACCGCTTGCGGCAGAAACACGCCGCGGACGCCGGAACTGATGAGGAGTTTGCCCAGCGGCAGCGTAATCGTATAGGCCAGCAACGGGCCGATCACCGGCGTCGCGACGATCTTGTTGTAGCGTCCGACGCCGCCCGGCCACGGATAGGCCACCGGCGCCAGCATCATCATGCCGGCGACGCGCCCCGGATAATCCAGCGCCATGCGCGCGCCGAGCGCGCCCGCCCAAGAATGCACCACCAAGATCGCACGCCCGATGCCGAGCTTGGCCAGCGCCTCGTCAATCATCCGTCCCTGAATTTCGGGCGTTGAATCCTCAAGATTGGCGCGCGTGCTCCAGCCGTGGCCGGGACGATCGATCAGGATGACGCGATGGCTCTTCGCAAGCCGCTCACCCACCGGCTGGCGCATCACCTCGAGGTTTGAACTGGCGCCATGCAGCATCACGATCGGAAGGCTGGCCGAATCACGCGGGCCGATATCGACAATGTGAAGAGTCGCGCCGGCAACCTCGACCATCCTGCCCTGGGCGGGATGGGCCCGCTGCGTCAGCCACACCCCGCCCTGCGTGACCAACGCCAGGATCACCAGCGCCGCCGCGACGATCGCTATCACCATCGAAAATGTCCGAATGATCTTTGGCACCAACGAGATACGACCGGAATGGGTGCGGGTTTCGGGAATTCTCCACAGTCCGCCCAACCCTGTGGATAGCGGGGTCATACTGCCGTCACTGGGCTTTTTATACAGTCACACTAACACTTTCGCCACGTGTCGACGTGTTTGATCGAGGTGTGGCCGAAACCTGAAACTTGTACCCAAAATTCACAGGAACGCAGGCGAAGACCACACATTGTTCCACGGTACAATCGGAGGACCACCCATGATTTCCGACGCAAGTGAAGCGGCCATCGACCAGATCGTAGCGACCTGCAACGGCGACATGCGCGGCGCGCTGAAGGCGCTTCTGCTGGTCAATGAACAGCTGGAGGCGGAGCTGGCTCAGTTCTACGCGGCGGCAGGCCTCGACGGCATGGCGCGCGGCAGCAACGTGCTGCACTAGGACGTTACGCGAACCGGTATTGCCCCCCGGATCAAGTCCGAGGGCCTGCTTGGCTTGAAAACGCCTCAGCCTGATCTGGTCCGACTTGTTTAGTCCGACTTGTCCTCATCCCCCGCATCGGAGGAAGGCTGTTCTACCTTCGGACAAGCGCTGAGGGTGGTGCGTGCGAGTTTGGCATCGTCGAGCGATCGATAGGGCCCGCTGCCGAACCAGATATTTCCGCCGACCTGCGCGTTGATCACTGGATTGCTGGTGACGATCTCGCATTTGTTGGCCGCGCGGTCGCCGACCACCCAATAGTCTGCGCCGAAAGCGCTCGTGCCGGCAGTGACAATCACCGCGCCGGCCAGCAGCAATGATTTCATGGCTTCGCTCCTGACAAGCTGACGGCCGATAATAATGCGTTGGCGGGAAACGTTCCGGCCTGTCCGGAAACAGGGTTAACCGCGACGGAGCACAGCGCTTCTGATTGAATCAGATATCGCGGCCCTCGACCTTTTCGGTCAGTGTCTTGACCAGTTCCGGCACCTTTTCGAGGTACGGGTTGACCGCGAGGGCCTTGCGGAACGCTTCCAGCGCGCGCTTTTCCTCGCCGATATCCTGCATGATCATGCCGAGGCCGGCCAGCGCCCCGAAATGGCGCGGTTCGCGGACCAGCACCTGCCTTATGTCCTCGAGCGAATGGGCGTAATCGTTCTTCAGGTAATACAGCGTCGCGCGCCGATTCCAGGCTTCGACATAATCGGGTCGCAGCTTGACCACGGCATCCAGCAGCTTGAGCGCGACATCGGCCTTCTGCGCGTCCATGGCCGCCTTGGCGCGCACCATCAACAGCGCCGCGGTATCGCTCGGGGTCTGCATCCACAGCGCCCAGATCCGCGCCTCGACATGCTTGGCGCTGGCCTCATCGGGCGCAGCCTTCAGCGCGCCGAACAGGAAATCCAGACCGCGCGTCCGATCGGCGCCGACCTTCGGCAGTTTGCTCGGCGCTTCCGGCAGCTTCTTTTGCTGCTTGGGCGGCGGGATGATTCGGGGATCGTTCTGGGCAAACGCCATCACCGGCACGGCTGTCATGACAGCGGCGACAAGGATCGCGATCCGGCAGTTAGGAGCTTGCAGGAATCTCAAAGCCATGGGGCAAGTCTAGACGCACAAAAACGAGCTGCAAAGCAGCACGTCGTCAAAGACCTGTGAAGCGGGACGGAATCTAAGGGCGAAAAGCCGACCTCAGCCCTGACGGGCCTTGAAGCGGCGCTGCACCTTGTTGATCACGTAGACCCGGCCCTTGCGGCGGACCAGACGGTTGTTGCGATGGCGACCGCGCAACGATTTCAGCGAGTTACGGACCTTCATGGGACAATCCTGATGCGTTGAAAGGCCGTGATGGAGGCCGAACCTGCGCTACCCGAAAGTGGCAAAATGAGATTTTTCCCGCCAGCGGCCATACCGCCCGGGACGGGGCGGTTTCTAAGCCATCGCGGGGGAGAATGTCAATCAACCCTGCGAAATCCCGCCCACCTGCCTCGGGGGGCCGCTAGCCAGCTGATTCTCCAGCGATTTTTCTCGAGAATCCAGCGTCAATTAGCCCCAGAATTTGGACCCCGGCGCCAGCGCGAACCGTATAAGAGGAATCGCTCCCTTGCGTCGCCGACGACGCCCCCCGCAGAATGGAACCGACCTCCTTATGACGACCGCTCCCCGGCCGACCGTCAAGACTGCGGTACTGCCCCCTGACGCCGCGATTAACCTGCCCCCAAGCGCCAGGCTGCTGCTGCCTGCCGGCGTACTGCCGTATCAGCTCAACTGGCCCTACATTCTGGGGATCGGCGCCTACCACGCCCTGGCACTGCTGGCCTTGCTGCCAGGCTATTTCAGCTGGAGCGGCCTGATCGTCGCGATCGTGGGCACGCATCTGTGCGGGCTGTTCGGCATCAACCTTTGTTACCACCGGCTGCTCACCCATCGCGGCCTGAAATGCCCGAAATGGCTGGAGCACAGCATGGTGGTGATCGCGATGTCCTGCCTGCAGGAAACGCCGGCGCGCTGGGTCGCGATCCACCGCCGCCACCATCAATTCGCCGACCAGCAGCCGGACCCGCACAGCCCGCTGGCAAGTTTCTTCTGGGCCCATATCGGCTGGATCCTGGTGCATCAGCCGGAGCTGTCGCGGCTCGGGATCTATGAGCGCTACGCCAAGGACATCTTACGCGATCGCTTCTATGTCGCGCTGGAACGCCATAACTGGCTGATCTGGATCAATCTCATTCAAATGCCGCTGTTCTTCGCCGCCGGATTCGCCGTGGCCTGGCTGTTTGGCGCAACGCCGGCCGAAGCAACGCAGACCGGCCTCAGCATTCTCCTGTTCGGCGTCTTCGTCCGCACCGTGCTGGTCTGGCACATCACCTGGGCAGTCAATTCGGTAACGCATGTCTGGGGCTACCGGAACTATGAGACCGACGAGGACAGCCGCAATAACATGATCGTCGGCCTGATCTCGAACGGCGAAGGCTGGCACAACAACCACCACGCCGATCCACGCTCAGCGCGCCATGGTCATCGCTGGTGGGAGATGGACAACACCTGGCTGACCATTCGCTTTCTGGCGTGGCTCGGATTGGCGACCGACGTGGTGCCGCCGAGCAAACATCTCGCAAGGCAGCCGGCCGGAAGCAGGCTGACGACGCGCGGGTCGACGGGCGTGCCTGAATAAGAGCCCGGACTCAAAATCGCGAAAACAACCCATGCAAAGAAAGGAACCCCTTGAAAAGAAAGGGGCCTCCAGCATGGATACTTTGCCCGCGAAAAACATTTGACGCGTCGGGCAAATCACCGGCAGGATGATATCATTGCGCAACTTTTGAGCCATTCGGCGCGTGCTGGCCAAAAAATTCCGGCAATTGGATTAGGCGGTAATGTCGAGATTGTCGCCGACGCCGGGGCCAGGATCGGCGGGCGAGGCCTGCTCGGCCGCACGCGTCTCGGCCGCGATTTTCTCCGCATCTGCTTTGGCGCTGGATCTCAGGACGGTGGTCGCGATTTACAGCTGCTTACTCTCGTCCTGAGTGGCGAGAATGCCGCTGACCATGGTCGTGATATCCATACGCGACGCTCCAACGCGGGCAGACTACCGGGCGGACGTTGCAGCCTACCGGGCGGAGGTTAATGTCTCGTGTCCTCATCGTCGCCGACGACAAACGCGCGCCCGCCAGCGCGTGGTGAAACAGAGAACCCGGTCATGTCCGCTCATCGCGCGCCTAGCGGACCTCGCAGAGTGAACCGAAGGCTAAACTGATCATTGTCCAAAAGGCTTACTACCAGCTGCTGCTAACTCGAAATGGGTAGTTTCCTCAACGAAACCGAATTGCGATTATGCAGGACAATTGCGGTGGCCGCCAAGGACGGAGCAATCGCAAATGACTATTCAATTCTGTCAATGTCCTCAGTTGCTATCGTTCACATGGCTGGCAATGTCCAGGCCAAGAGCATTCCTGCGGAAGGCCCCGTCTCCGCTACATTCACCGCCACGCATTCCAGCCCGTAAGCCGATGTCGATCGGCATCGGCAGAGAGTGAACCAAGTACGCGCTATCTCTTCGTCCGTCAGCGGACTGCGGTGATCAATCGATCCGAGCGCATCTTGCCGAGTCTTGCGTTGTCGCACCGCTCGGACCCAGGGGTGTCTATCAACCGCTCGGTAAACGAGAAACAGCGATCTTTGATCCTTGATCAAAAGGTCATGGTGGACGATCCAACTGCCTAGTCCAGGCGCCGACGATGTCCGATCCACGATCACCAACGCCGGAGACACATTTCCGCCGAGGCATCAGGTATGCCGGCGGTCTGGTTGCAATTGGAGGGATCTATTTCGCGCTGGCAAAAGGCGGCCTCGCTCTCGCCTCCATTCATCCCAGTGCCACGCCAATTTGGCCACCAACGGGTTTCGCGCTGGCGGCGGTGCTGTTGTGGGGATATCGAACCTGGCCCGCAATTTTTGCGGCTGCGGTGATCGCCAATGCGACGACCGCCGGCTCGGTTGCCACCGCAATTGCGATTGCGACTGGTAACTCTCTTGAAGCGGTCGTTGGCGCTTACCTGATCAATCGATGGTCAAGCGGATGTGATACGTTTTCGAGGCCAGATTCTGTCGCGAAGTTTGCTCTGATTTGCTTCGTGATCGCGACACCGATCAGCGCGAGCATTGGACTGACCAGCCTGGCAACCGCCGGGTACATCGAACGAGCGAATTTCGCGAACGCCTGGGTCACATGGTGGCTGGGAGATGTGACCGGCGCGCTGGTCATTGCGCCCGTTATCGTGCTTTGGGCGTCAAGCCACTCCCATGCCTTCAACCGCAATGAATTTCTGGAGACGGCCGGCGTCCTCGTAACAGCGGCGGCTGTTGGACTCATTGCTTTCAGCCCCCTGATCGAGCAAACGCCGAGCCGGGATCCGCTGGGTTTTCTGGCGATCCTGCCAATGTTGTGGGCGGCGCTGCGCCGCGGTCCACGTGACACCGCAACGGTTGCGCTGGTGCTTGCGGGCATCACGATTTGGGGGACGTTCACGGGCGGCGGCCCCTTCACGACCGCGGATCTCAACGTTTCATTCCTGCTGGTGTTGATGTTCTTGATCAGTATTACCGTTCCAAGCTTGTTATTGAGCGCCGACGTCGAGGTGCGCAAGAAAGCCGAGGAACGTCTGCGCCGCGCGCAGATCAATCTCGAACAGAAGGTTGCAGAGCGCACGCAACAGCTGGAGCTCGCCAATGCAGCACAATCGCGCTTTTTTGCAATGGCAAGCCATGATTTGCGGCAACCGCTCCATGCGCTGGGGCTGTTCGTTGCGCAGTTGCGCATGCCGCTCAAATCGGGAGAAAGGACAAGGACGATCGAGCAGATCGATGCAACGCGAAAAGAAATGGATGAAATGTTCAATTCGCTGCTGGATATTTCTAGGCTCGATGCCGGGATCCTTACATCCAAAATAACCGAATTCCCGATCGGGCGCCTGTTGCAAAAAATCGAGATGGCGTTTGATCAGGCAACGCGAGAAAAAGGCTTGCGTCTACGCGTCAGGCGAAATGACGCCTGGGTGCGGAGCGACGCCATGCTGCTCGAACGCATACTGCTCAATCTGGCATCCAATGCTGTGCGATATACATTGCGGGGCGGGATCATCGTCGGATGCCGTCGGCGCGGTGCAATGTTGCGTATTGAGGTATGGGATACCGGCCCCGGCATTCCTGAGGATCAGAAGCAGAATATATTCGGCGAGTTTGTTCAACTTCCCGCCCCAGAACGAAACCGGTATGGCGGCCTGGGACTCGGCTTGGCTATTGTCGACAGGCTTTGCGTACTTCTCAACCATCAAGTCGACTTGGCGTCGACTGTGGGCCGAGGTTCGCGATTCGCAATCCTGGTTCCGATGGCCGAGGAATGCGTCACGTCCGAGGAGCCAGTCGAACAACATCATCCTGCGGCCTTTGCGGTCGAAGGAAAGGTAATTCTTGTTATCGCCGATGCTCCAGTTGTGCTGGAGGTAACGGGCGGATTGCTTGGCAATTGGGGATACTCCGTCCTTACCGCCGGATCGGACGAGGCTGCACTTACCCGACTTGCAGAGCGCCAACAACGCCCCGATCTTATCGTCTCGGATTACCACCTTGCGAGCGGAAAGACGGGGATCCAAGTTATTGAACAAATCAATGCGGCGTTTGGCTCATCGATTCCAGCCATCCTCGTCAGCGGCGATACGGCACCTGAACCGTTACGTGACGCCAAGGATCGAGGATACATTTTGCTGCACAAGCCTGTCGACCCAATGCAGCTCCGCGCTGTCATGCACGAGTTTTTCAGGGATCATGACGACAGGAGAGACACCGGGACGGCGTCATGACTGGGATTTCGGCGACAATTCCCAGCCCATTTTTCCTACCTTTATTACTGCCTCGGTGCGGCTCGTTACGCTGAGCGCCTTGAGAACGACAGTGATGTGGTTCTTCACTGTCGGCACTGCCATATTGAGGGTCCTGGCAATGGTCTTGTTGCTTTTTCCCTTCATCAGGAGCGCAAGCACTTCAATCTGCCGATCGGTCAAACCCAGACCCTTAGGAGAGTCGCGCGTCGCTGGCTTGCTTGTAGGCCGCGGAGACGTTGTTCCCTCAAGAATCTCCGAGGGAATGTAAATACCGCCGGAGAACACTAACTCGATAGCGTTGAGCATGACCTCACGTTCGGTAGTTTTCGTGATGAAACCCAGAGCGCCAAGTTTGAAAGCGCGCTTGACTGTATCTTGATCATCCGAGGACGAGAGCATGATGATAGCAATGGTCGCATAGCGGTCACGGAGTTCGCGGAGGACAGAGAATCCATCTCGATCAGGTAAATTGATATCAAGCAAAATGAGGTTGATGTCGGGATTTTCCTCGACGATGTGCATTGCTTGATCGCCGTTCGAAGCTTCAAATATGGCGGCTTCTCGCTTCAGTTGCTTCAGGACAGCGTGCAACGCGTCGCGAATTAATGCATGATCGTCGACAATAAGAACTTTCATGAAAAGCTCTCCGTTTCCCATTGCACGGAGATCCATTGAAAAAATCATACACCCGCCTTCGGGTCTCTGGCGAGGAAGAAGACTGGCTCCGAAACCGTCCTCCGCCCAGGCCGTTAGGCACTCAAGGTAGAAGCCGAATGCCGCTGTGTGCTGAAATAGAAATCACCGGTAGGCGCACGGTACTTTGATCCTAGGACCTAGGAAGCTCTCTGTGTGGGCCTCTGGCTGATTGACGCGCTGTGCCGGTGAATGATGATCGTCAAAGACGGCGCCAGGAGGTTCTACCAAGCGCCGCCATATGATCGTTATCGCGATAGCTTTCGTCGCTAGGTTCAGCGTCGTTACGATCCGGCCGTGCGGCGGCGTTTGTTGTCAGATCGGATCCTCTTGAAGCGTGCTCGCATGCAGGACGGGCAATCAGATGCATGATCGAACTGCCACCCTGAAGCCATTGGCAGGCGCGCTGCCGGAGCTGGAAGACTACGGCCGCGATCTGCGCATTGATGCCTGCCGCGGCATCGCGCTCTGGTGGATCTTTCTAGACCATGTCCCCAACAACATCGGGAGCTGGGTGACGTTGCGCAACTACGGCTTCAGCGATGCCGCGGAAGTGTTCATGTTCATATCGGGTCTGACCTGCGCACTGGCCTACGGCAAGGCCCGGTCGAGCGGGGGCTGGACCGGCTTGATCGGCCGGACGCTGTGGCGAAGCTGGGATATCTATGTCGCATTTCTGCTGCTCACGCTCGCCTGCGCCATCATCGTTCACCTCGCAGGCAGTGGCCGTCTTGCCGACGAGAGCAATACGCGCATTCTGTTGGAACAGCCCGGCGTGACGCTCGCACACGCGGCGATCCTGCAATACCGCCCCGTCAACACCGACGTCTTGCCACTCTTCGTGCTTTATCACCTGTTGTTCGCGCCACTGCTGTGGCTGCTGCTGCGAGCGCCGAACGCAACGCTCGGCACGTCGCTGTTGCTTTACGCACTGGTGCACGTCTTCGGCTGGTCCATTCCGGCATGGCCGAGCAGCCACTGGTACTTCAATCCGCTGGCCTGGCAGCTGCCTTTTGTGCTTGGCGCGTGGTGGATCATCGAGGGCAAGAGATTCCGGCCGTGGGTGACCTCACGCGCCGCGCTTGTGGCTGCCGTTCTCTATCTGGTGTTCAGCCTCATCATCGCATTGAGCTGGAGCATCAAACCGCTGGAAGCGCTGATCCCGCAGGCGCTGGTGGCGCTGCTCTACCCGATGGACAAGTCGAATCTCGATCCATTGCGACTGCTGCATTTTTTTGCCCTTGCGGTTCTGGTGGTATGGTTCGTGCCTCGCAATTGGCGAGGGCTGACGACGGCGGTGATGCGCGGCGCCACACGCTGTGGCCAGAATTCGCTGCCAATCTACTGCCTCGGCGTTCTGCTGACGCTCGCCAGCCACCTGGCGCTGCTCCACATCTCGGAGGGGTTGCCGATGCAGATCGCGCTCAGTGTTGGTGGCGTCCTGGTGATGATCGTGGCCGCGACGCTGCTGAACTTGATCAAGATCAAACCGAGCCAGCAGCCTCACGCGAAGCCCGCCGACATGCCCGTCGAGCAGCCAGCCAAGTTTGAGCTGGTCATCAATCTCAAGACAGCCAAGGCGCTCGGCGTTGACATTCCGCCCACTGTTCGCCCGGGTCGACGGGGTGATCGAATAAAGATGCTGTTTGCTCCGGTGCGCGAGTCCGACTGCGGCGCTGATCCAGTGCCAGCAATCGCGCACGCCTTCGGATCACCAGCGAATAATGTGGGTCAGGATGTGAATTAGAGACTGTGGAGCCTGCCCCTTGTTCTTCCGGCCGTCGTACAGGAGCCAAAGCCATGACTTCCCATCCAAGGACCCACAAGGGAGCGGTGCTGATCGCGGCGTACGTGATGTTTTTCTGCGTAGTGGCATTCCTGTCGGTCAACCTGACATCACCCACCAGCGCCGCGCTCGGCGCTGACTGGCAGTGCAGCCGGTTTGCGCTCGTATTCACGACCTGCACCCCGGTGCGTGCACACGAGACGGTTTCCACTGACGTGCGCAAGCGGACCTAGTAGCGAGCGCTATAAACCTTCGTATTGTTCCGCGACACCTTGAGATACCCGACGTTAACCTCCGTCCAATTGAGCCGCCGATCGCGATCAGTTAGCTAGGGGGTGCGGTAGCGCTCCTCGCGCTATCGCTGCCCTCCTTGGGCGTTTCCTCCCTAGACTCGGGCCGCTTGCGCCAACGCAGGCGGCCTTTCTTTTTGTGTATGCCGTTACATCCGCAACAATTCCCCGCCAGCACAGATTCCAATCCACAACCCGGCCGTGGTGCTACGAGCGTCCTGATTCAGGAGTGCACACCCTAATTCGGAAACTCGACCATCGCTTCCCCGGTCGCGACCTTCTCGCCCGTCTGGTTGCGCACCATGACGTCGATCAGCACCCAGCGCGAGTTCTTGGTCACCTGCTTCGACTTGATGATGCCGGTCGGCTGGATGGTGTCGCCGGGCTTCACCGGCTTAACCCATCTTGTTTCGAGGCGACGGTGGATGGCGCCGGCCGGATAGGCCCAGTCGGTCAGCATCCGGGAAATCAGCCCGAAATTGTTCATGCCGTGCATGATGATGCCGCCGGGGCACGAGGACAAAATGGTCCGTCGTCACGGTCCAACATAGCGCCGTTAATGCTGTGACTTTACCTCCGCTTTCAGCGGCATAGCAGACATGGTCAGACCTGCCGCTGGTTCACCCCTGTAGCGAATGAACCAAGGCAGACATCGGCCTCCTCAGTTTTCATCAGGGGATGAGTGCCAATTCTCACAGCTGCTGGCCGCAAAGTGGCAGGCCTAACCTTGGTCTAGGCTGTTCTCCGGGGAGACGCGTGAGTTCATCACCGTTCTTGGACCCGGAGGGGGAGAGGGATTATAATCGAACCTTCCAACTGCGGCGCAACTTAGCCGAGCAAACCGCCTCTGGAAATGGCTCAGGCAAGATTGTTCGACCTTTCGTCCCAAGACCTGAAGGTCACAACCAGTGAGAATGACGCCATCGCTGTGCCAGCATCACAAGAGTCGAAGGGGTCGATCAAAACCTATACGTGGCGTAAAGGTAGGTGAAGTCTACATCTCGGCCCCCCGCCATTTGCAGGACCCTGGCGGGATCGAAGTGGACGTAGCCGAGACCGGTCTCGACATGACGATCCACCTGCCAGGCGAGATCGATAGAAAATTGACTGCCGGTGAATCTGCCGGGTTGGCCTGCCGTTCCGGCCACGGGGACGCCGGCCCCGGTATAAATCGCGTCGGCGGTGGTGGCGCGCCACAGAAAGCCATAGCCCAGCGTCAGCTGGAGCTTCTCCATCGGAGTGAAAGACAAGCTCGGCTGCAGGTTCATGACATTCGAGGGCCCAAGGATTGCAGCTTGGTTGAAATATGCCAGCTTTGGGAAGAGTGCGTTCAAGGTCCCCAGCGTGGCGTCGTGCAAATTCTGGTCTCCGCTCCCGATATCGGCTTTCAACCCAAGCCGGACTTTCCAGCCTGCAGGGTCAAACGTGTACCCCGTGTCGGTCGAGACACCCCAAGCTCGGATATTTTGATCCGCGAAAGTCCCGAACTGGCCAAGTACCTCCCAATCCCAGTCCCACCCCCCAGCCGAGCCGAAGAAGCGTGAGCCGATGGTTTGTCGTCGTTCCTCCCCCCGCCCCGCTGCGAAGAGCGCCTGTTTATTTTCGAACCCCAGATAGTAGAGGTCGTGCTTCCCACCAGAAACGAAGCTCGCCGGTGTCGTGGCGTAGACGCCCCAGAAAGCCTGCCTCTGATCCGAGGGATCGTCGAAGATGCCGGCCTGATGCTGAACGGGGCGCGTGACGAAGGCGTCGACGCTGACGCCCTCAATGGCGCCACTCAGACGCGCTCCATCAAAGCTGCGGCGTACGTTCGGGGCATCCCGGATCGCAACCAGGCGCTGTGAGCCGTACGCCATCTCCTGGCGCCCTAGACGGAGAATCGGGTCCCGGTCGGCACTGAACGGCAGTCGAAAATCGACAAACGCCTGCTGAAAATCGAGCCGGTCGAGATAAGGAGGCGCTGCGGCGTCCTTCCAGGGGGCAAGATGATTGCCGACCTGAACGAACGCGCGAAAGTAGTCGCTCGCGTGCAAGTCGGCGTGCAAGAGAAGTCGGTGTAAGAGATAGCTGTTCGGCCCTTGACCCTGTAACCCAAGATTCGGGTGCGAGTAGAATTCGAAGCGCTCGCGGAGTTCGCCGCCGAGGCTGAGATACCAAGCAGGATCCGAACCCATGGGGATATATTTGATCGGGTCCCAGATGTCCGTGCGCTTGGTCGGATCCTGGAGATATCTGTAATCTTCCTCGAAGCGGAAAAGCTTGTAGGGGGGTGGCATATCCTGTTTCGGCGGTTGCTGCGCATAAGCGATCGAGGCAGAGCCCAGAACGAGCAAGCAGCAGGGTAGTTGTAGTGCTTGACGACCGTCCATGTCAGTCTCCTTGGCACTCGATTTTCCCCGATCTGTCGTGCGCAGATCCTAACCACCGATGATCTCCAGCACAGCCTCAGCGCTAAAAACTTTCGCCTGCGTCTCGCTGAAGCCAGTCCGCAGGCTTGCGACCATCGGCCCTCCTAGTTCTATGCAAGGCGGGCCAGCATGTGCGCAAATTCGATCTGCTCCACATTCCTCGCGCCGTTCGCATTGAATTCCTGAATGTGAGCTCCCTCAGTGTGATGCTTGTGCTGAGCCTCGGGTGACGCCCAATGCTCTACGAACACGAAGCGGCGGGGATCGCTTTGGTCAACGAAGAGTTCGTAGCGGAGATTGCCCTCCTCACTCCGTGAAGGCTCGACGACGGCGATCAGATCACGCCGCAATTCATCTTCCTTTCCCGCTTTCGCGTGCAGCGCAACCACCATGAACAATTCGCTCATGTTTGAGGTCCCTCTTACTGCTGGACAGCACATTGGCCGAAATGGCATCCCGGCTTTCACTGCCGGGATGCCATAACCGGTTTGTCATGCCGCACGGTCATACGAGAACTGGATGCCTGCGGTGCCCCCGGTTTCGATAAACAGGTTCATGAAGGCGGGGACCGTCTCCTTACGCGACCAGTCACGCTGCAACTCGCAGAAGAGTTGCGGTACGCTGATCATCTTGCCACCCGCCTGCTCGATCCGCCGCAGCGCCGCCTCGTGAGCCATGACGGATGTGCCCCCGACCGCGTCAGCGACGACATAGACCTCATAGTTTTCAGCCAGCGCGTCGATTGCGGGAAAAGTCAGGCAGGCTTCCGTCCAGAGAGCCGTCATGATCAGTTTTTTCCGTCCCGTTGCCTGCACCGCCTGACGAAATTCGACGTCTTCCCACGAGTTGATCGTGGTCCGGTCGATGGTCGGGATCCCCTTCAGCGCCTGTTGAACCTGCGAGATAGGCGGCTTGTTGAGCCCGGTCTTGACGTTCACCGTCGAATGAACGATCGGCAATTTGTAAGCGACGGCCGCCTTACACGCACCAACGACGTTATTGATGAGGAGCTGCCGGTCCATCGATGCAATCGAGTTCACCTGAACCGGCTGATAGTCGATGATGATGAAGGCAGAATTCTGTGGCGTTAACAACCGATCCTTGGCGGGATCGCGAATGGTTTCACTGGTCATCTTGTCCTCCTTCAATGCTCGCGTCTACGGCCAGACGTCTGTCCGAATGTTGGGCGGTTGCGAGCCCAATCCGCCCGGTGAAAGTGCTCCAATCAACGCGCCCTGACGGCGGCTCGCCAGGGCGCCAGTTCATTTAGGCTGCGCGCTGCGAATCCAGCTGTTCGTGGTCCACGGCGACCTGTTGAGCCTTTGTGTAGCTTTCGATCAGCAGCTGATAGGGCGGGAAGATCTTCGTGTAGACCTCGGCCCATTCTTTGGCGTCGTCGCGGTGCCATGTCTTCTGCAACTCCGAAGCGACCGCAGCGGTGTCCATCGGCACGACGCCGGCCTGGACAACACGCATCAGCGTGATCTCTTCCGCCATCTTCGAATAGGTCCCCGAGGCATCGACCACAGCGAACACTCTGTAGCCCTCGTGCACCGCGGCGATCGACGGGAACGCCATGCAAACACTGGTGATGGTGCCGGCGATGATCAGTGTCTTGCGGCCGGTGGCCTTGACCGCTGCGACGAAGTCCGGATTATCCCAGGCGTTGATTTCGCCTTTGCGCGCCACGTATTTGGCGTGCGGCGCATTCTCATGAATTTCAGGGATCAGCGGCCCATTCGGCCCCTGCGGCACCGAAGCCGTGGTGATCACCGGCATCTTGCACAATGTCGCCATTTTTGCGAGCGCCGCAGCACGCAAGCGCAATTCCGGAAACGGCATGTCGCCAACAGTTTGAAAGAGGCCACTCTGGTGGTCGATCAGCAACATAGCGGAATCATCCGGATCTATGACCGGTCGTTTGCCTTCGAAGTTGGCAGGACTTGCAATCGTGCTCATGACTTTTCTCCTTGGTTACAGGTCATTTTGCCCATGAGAGTCTCACGCTGCTGCGCGAGCCGAGCCGAAGGGCCGGCAGGCAGGGTCGGACTTCGGAATGGCTTAGACGTCGGCGCGGATCGCGCCAAACCTCCCGCTCTGAAAGTCGGCTATCGCACGCCTGATTTCGTCCTCGGTGTTCATGACGAAGGGGCCATACATGACGACCGGCTCGTCAATCGGCTCGCCGCTCAGGATCAAGACCGTCGCATCACTGGTGGCTTCCAGAGTCACATCGCCACCCCTTTGGTCAAGCAGCACGAACTGCGCCTCACTCGCGCTCTCGCTTCCATTGACGAGAACCGTGCCACGCAACACCGCCATGCCGACGGTGTGCCCCTCCGGCAAGGCAAGAGCTGTCCTGCCGCCCTGGCCCAGCCGCAAATCCCAGACGTTGATCGGCGTGAAAGTCCGCGCCGGTCCCCGGCTGCCCTGATACTCGCCTGCGATCACCCTAAGCCGACCCGCACTATTTGGCAAAGCCAAAGCAGGGATGTCTCGGTCGAAGAGCGTCTGGTAGCCCGGCTCAGCGTCTTTATCTTTGGCGGGCAGATTTACCCAGAGTTGGACCATCTCCAACGTCCCACCCTTGCGCGTAAACTCTTGCGAATGGAACTCCTCATGCAGGATGCCGGACGCCGCCGTCATCCACTGCACGTCACCCGGCCCGATCACGCCGCCTTTGCCCGTCGAATCGCGGTGCTCAACCTCGCCCTGATAGACGATGGTGACCGTCTCGAATCCGCGATGCGGGTGCTCCCCTACGCCGCGCGGCTTTTGCGCAGGCAAAAACTCCGCCGGGCCGGCATAGTCCAACAGAAGGAATGGGTTCACATGCTGGCCGTGGCTCGCGTTCGAGAACATCGATCGCACTGGAAAGCCGTCGCCCACCCAGTGCGGATTGGGACTTGCATAAACTCCGAGAATTTTTCGCATAGGAACCCTCCGTCCAAGGTTTCGAGCGCTCGTTTCCTTGCGATAGAGGATAGGAGCGCGACAAACCCTCGAATAGCCGGCATAATCGAGTCGCTATGTCCTATTGGGGGGACAATGGGCAACGATGCAGGACCTCAACGATCTCTATTTCTTCGCTCAGGTGGTTGAGCATAACGGCTTCGCAGCGGCGGCGCGGGCGCTCGGCATGCCGCGCTCAAGGCTCAGCCGGCGCATCGGCCTGCTCGAGGACCGTCTCGGCGTCCGTCTGCTGCAGCGATCGACGCGTCGTTTCACTGTCACGGAGATAGGCCTGGAATATTACCGCCATTGTGTCGCCATGCTAGTTGAAGCCGAGGCGGCGCAGGACGCGATCGAAAGAGCGCGCGCCGAGCCGAGGGGAATCGTTCGGTTAAGCTGTCCGTCATCGGTGCTTTATTTTCAGGTCGGTGACATGGTGGCGCGGTTTATGGCGTCGTGCCCGAACGTCGAAGTCCATCTTGAAGCCATCAATCGACCGGTCGATGTGATCCGCGAAGGATTCGACATCGCGATCCGGGTACGCTTCCCGCCACTGGAGGAAAGCGACCTTGTCATGAAGGTGCTTGCAGAGAGCACGCAACGCCTGCTGGCCAGCCCCGCGGTGATGAAGGACCTTTCCAGGCCGCTTGTGCCAGCCGATTTCAGCAAGCTTCCGACTCTTGCCTGGGGTCCGCCGCAACAACAAAAAGACTACGACTGGGTACTGGATGGGCCGAACGGAGCCACGGCCCGGATTCCTCACCAACCTCGCTTGATAACGGAGGACATGGTTACCCTGCGCCTAGCGGCCCTGTACGGCGTGGGCGTGGTACAATTACCGACCATGATGGTGACAAAAGACCTTTCCGACGGAAAATTGATCGACGTGTTGCCGGGATGGTCCCCTCAGGCGGGCATCATCCATGCCATCTTCCCGTCGCGCCGGGGTCTGCTTCCCTCAGTTCGTGCGCTCCTGGATTTTGTGGCAGCTGAATATGCGATCCTGAGCCGAGCGGAGAGACAGCAGCAGCAGCAATGGTGAGGATCTTCTCTACCGATTCGTCGCCACCGCCTCTCGTTGCTGAGATCGGCGACTGGAAGGCGCGTTGGGACGCGGCGTGGCTGCTTGGATTGGGTTGGGGCCGAAGCAACACACCACCCGGCGGCAAGGACAACAGCACCACCAAGGGCGATCGATATTTGCGATGGCTGCTTGTGGCACAAAGCGGACATGGTGAACGCCAGCGCGGATGTCCGCTTCCAGAACATGGTGGACCTCGGAAGCCGCCCGCCCAGCAGTTGATGGGTTCACGTCCTGATCTCATCCCGCCTAATTCGGAAACTCGATCATCGCCTCGCCGGTCGCGACCTTTTCGCCCGCCTGGTTGCGCACCATGACGTCGATCAGCACCCAGCGCGAGGTCTTGGTCACCTGCTTGGATTTGACGATTCCGGTCGGCTGGATGGTGTCGCCGGGCTTCACCGGCTTGACCCACCTAGCATCCGGGAAATCAGCCCGAAATTGTTCATGCCGTGCATGATGATGCCGCCGAAATTGGTCTTGCCGAAATTGCCCTTCATGTAGTCGTCGTCGAGATGCAGCGGGTTGTAGTCGAGCGAGGCATCGCAAAACAGCCGGATCGATTCGCGTGACACCGCGAATTTCGGGCCATCGATGCTGTCGCCGGCGTTCAGGTTTTCGAAGCTGGTCGTCATGACGCTCTCCGCTCATTCGGGCCGGATGGTCCAGCCGCGGCCGGAACAGATCACGTCGCCATGCTGGTTGAAGAAGACGTTGTCGTGCACCACGAACAGCCGCTCGCGCTTGATGAACTTGTCGAGCGCGCGGGCCTGCAATGTGATGACGTCGTTCGGCCGCGCCGGAATGTTGTAGCTCCAGGATTGCCCGGCATTGACGGTGCCAGGCGAGCGCATCCAGTCGTCCGCCGGCGTACAGGAAAACATCAGTAGGATGTGGATCGAGGGCGGCGCGATCAGTCCACCATAGCGGGTGGTCTTGGCGTAGGCCTCGTCAAAATAGATCGGGTGATCCTCGCCGACCGATCTGCAGTACAGCTCGATCGCCTCCCTGGTCAGCGTGTAGGGGACGGTCTTGCGCGGCTCGCCGGGCACGATGTCGTCCCAGGCCTTGCGCAGATTGGCGTCTTTCCAGAAATCGGTCTCGAAGGCTTGCCCCGGCGCCATGCCATCCTCCCTGTTTTTCCGCGATCTCGGTTCTGCCGCCTTGCGGAATTTGTTATATAGTATAATCAATTTTCCGGACCGAAAAATCAAGCCGCCGGGAACCCCAAATGGCCAAGCTCACATTGCCCAATATCGACGACGTCGTGGCGATCGACATCCACACCCACGCCGAAGAGCCCTGCGGCATGCATGGCGACGACGGCTATGACGATTTCCAGGCGCAGATGGCCGACTATTTCAAGTCGCCGCACAAGCACCCGCCGACGGTTCCGGAAACCGCGGCCTATTACCGCTCCAAGAAAATCGCAGCGGTGATCTTCCCGGTCGACGCCGAGCGCGAGACCGGTTTCCGCCGCTACAACAATTACGAGATGCTGGAAGTCGCCTCCGATCATCTCGACGTCCTGATCCCGTTCGTGTCCATCGATCCCCACAAGGGCAAGCTCGGCGTGCGCGAAGCGCGCAAGCTGATCGAGGAATACGGCGTCCGCGGCTTCAAATTCCACCCGACCATGCAGGGCTTCTATGCCAACGACCGCATGGCCTACCCGCTCTATGAGGCGATCAACGAGGGCGGCGCGATCGCGCTGTTCCACACCGGCCAGACCGGCGTCGGCAGCGGCATGCCCGGCGGCATGGGGATGCGGCTGAAATATTCCAACCCGATGTACATGGACGACGTCGCGGCGGATTTTCCCGACCTGAAGATCATCCTCGCCCACCCGTCGTTCCCCTGGCAGGAAGAGGCGCTGTCGGTCGCGACCCACAAGCCGAACGTCTATATCGACCTCTCCGGCTGGTCGCCGAAATATTTCCCGCCGATCCTGGTGCGCTACATCAACTCGATCCTGCAGGACAAGATGCTGTTCGGCTCGGACTGGCCCGTCATCACGCCGGACCGCTGGCTGGCGGATTTTGCCAAGCTCGACATCCGGGACGAGATCCGGCCCAAGGTCCTGAAGGCCAACGCACGGAAGATTTTGGGTATATAACGAGGCGTTCGCTTCGCAGGCGGACGGTTGAACAAGATGGTGGCCAGTGACCCAACTTGCCAAAATCGCCGTCCTCGTCACCGCGATCTCGACGGCAGGCATCGTTCAATGCTTCGCGGCTGAATCGCCGCCGATTGCCGTCGAGATCGAGAGCCCGCTCGCCAGCTCCCATCCGCTGCAGGGTTACCTGCGGCAAACAAGCAGCGCGGGCCCGTCGCCTGCCGTCGTCTTGCTACATAGCTGCAATGGAAATTGGGGACGGCTGGACCAGCGCTGGGGCAAGCGGATCGCCTCCTGGGGCTATGTGACGCTCACGGTCGACAGCCTCGGCCCGCGCGGCCTGAAGCACTGCGGCGAACATCCCCCGCAGGATCTGATCCTGGATGGCTACCGGGCCCTGAAGTTTCTGGCGCGCCATCCGTTGGTCGATCCTGCGCGGATTGCAGTGCTGGGTTTTGCGAACGGCGGCCGGGTGGCTCTCACGTCCGTCGAGCATGGCTTCCTGGAACAGGCATCGCCAAACAAGTTTCATGCGGCCATCGCGTTCTATCCGCCGTGCCGTCATTTCAAGGGCGGCATGACGGTGCCGACGCTGATCCTGATCGGCGAGCGCGATGACGTGACCCCTGCCGAAGAGTGCCGCAAAATGGTAGACGGCCGGGACGCCTGGGGCATATCAAGACAGAAAGATCAGGGCGCGCCGATCAAACTCATCATCTATCCCGACGCCTATCACGGCTTCGACGTACCCAGCGTCGCGATACCGGCTGAGCTTTCGGGGCGCCATCTCGAATTCAACCAGATAGCAAAAGACCAATCGGTCGTCGCGCTCCGCGAATTTCTCGACGCAACGATTGGCAGAAGAGAGTAAGTCACGTGACTATCAAAGCCGTCGTGTTCGATGCCTACGGCACGCTCTACGATGTCCAGTCGGTGGCGTCAGTTACCGAACAGGCGTTTCCCGGTTACGGCGAAATCATCACCCAAGTCTGGCGCATCAAGCAGCTGGAATATACCTGGCTGCGCTCGCTGATGCGGCGCTATGAGGATTTCTCTGATGTGACGCGGGAATCCCTAGCCTACACGCTGCGCTGCCTCGGCCTGAAATACGACAAGGCTGATTTCGCCGGGATCATGGACAAGTACCTGCATCTCGATCTCTATCCCGATGCGCTTGCCTCGCTCGCTGCGATGAGGGACAAGAAGCTTGCCATTCTCTCCAACGGCAGCCCGGACATGCTGGGCGCGCTGGTGAAGAACAGTGGCCTCGACCGCGTGCTCGATGCCACCATCAGCATCGACGCCAATAAGATATTCAAACCGAGCCCTGACGCCTACGCCTTGATCGAAAGCACCCTTCATATCCCGCCGCACGAGGTCCTGTTCATCTCCTCGAACCCGTGGGACGCCTGCGGCGCCAAGGCGTTCGGGCTCAACGTCGCCTGGATCGAGCGGGTGACGCCGGAAGCGATGGCGCTGGCCTGTCTTGAAAGCGAGACGATGCCGCCCTTGACGATGTTCAAGATATTGCGCACCCAGATGGACGAGCTCGGCGTTGCGCCCGATCATCGCATCCATGGTCTCGCCGAGCTTCCCGCCTTGGTGTCTGCCCAAAGGTCCTGAAATGAGTCTTGCCTCCGTTCGCGCCTTCTTCGCCGAGAAGGCGCCCGACATTGCGGTGATCGAATCATCGATGAGTTCAGCGACCGTGGCGCTGGCGGCCGAGGCCTATGGTGTCGAGCCGGCGCGGATCGCCAAAACGCTTTCCTTGCGGATCGGCGAACGCGTGGTCCTGATCGTGGCGGCCGGCACCTCGCGGATGGACAACAAGAAGGTGAAGGCGCTGTTCGGAGGCAAGCCGAAGATGCTGGGGCTCGACGAGGTCGCGGAGATCACCGGCCATGAAGTCGGCGGCGTCTGTCCGTTCGGACTGAAGACGCCGCTGCCGGTCTATTGCGATGTGTCGCTAAAGGCGTTCGATATCGTGGTTCCGGCGGCGGGCTCGACGCACAGCGCGGTGCGCATCACACCCGCGCGCATGGCCGAACTGACCTCGGCCGAATGGGTCGATGTCTGTGAGCTCAGAACCGAAAGCGAAGCGACGGCCTAATCGTCGTCGTCTTGATAGTAGGGTCTCTCTTGATAGGGCCTCGGCGGCAGCGGCTGGGGCTGTACCAGTGGTGCTGCACGGCCGCGCGGCGCCATTTGCGGTTGCGGCCCCCGTCCGCCTGGTTGCGCATTCGCCTGCGATTCGAATACGGCGCGGCAGTTGTTCGAGAGCTGCGGCGTATTCTGCCGCAAACACGCCACGATCCGGCTGACGTCCGGAACCTGATCGCTGCACAACCGCCATACGTCGGGGGTGCAGGCCATCTGTTGTTCCCAGGTTCCCCTGTATTCCTGGGCGAATGCGGTTGATTGCAGGGCGCCAACGCTTCCGATCGCGAGGGCAAGGCTGAGCACGATGCGTGGCGCGGCCGGGTCCGCTCGTTTCATGTCCGGTCCTTTCATTCGAGTGGTGTGGCGGTGCGGGTTCCAACTCGCACCGCTCCCAAAACTCTCCAATGAATGCGGCCACCCAACGTTCGCTCAGACAAAAAAATGTGAATGGAGTTCCCTACTCCACCTTGCCGATCTTCTTCACCGCGGCGACCAGCCGGGCGCTGTCGTCGGCAACGAATTTTGCAAATTCCGGCGCGTCCATGTAGGCGACCGGACTGCCGGCGGTTTCGAAAGTCTTGATCACCTCGGGCGCCTTGACCGCCTGCGCCATCGCGCCGCGCAGCTGCGTCATGATCGGCGCCGGCAACGCGCTCTGCGCGAACAGACCCGCCCAGATGTAGAACTCGACGTCCTTGTAGCCGAGCTCCTGGAAGGTCGGCAGATCGGGAAAGCTTGCAATGCGCGCGGCGCCCCAATTCGCCAGCACGCGCATCTTGCCGTCATCGACCTGCTGCTTCAGCGTACCCGGCGCCGAGGCTACCGCCTGCACCGTGCCGCTGAGCAGCGCGGTCAACGCGGGCGCGGCGCCGCGAAACGGCACGTGCAGCAGTTTGATGCCGGCGCTCGCCGCGAACATTTCCATCGCGATATGGAGCGTGCCATAGGGGCCCGACGAGCCGTAAGGGATCTGGCCGGGGCGCTTTTTGGCGTCATCGACGAAATCCTGCAGCGTCTTCCATGGCGCGGAGGCCGGCACCGCCAGCAGCGTGGGGTCAGCCAGCACGCGCGCGACCGGCGCGAATTGCGATACTTCGTAGGCCACCGGGCGGTCGAATAGCCGGTCGGCTTCCGGCAGCACCGCCAGCGACGACAGCGTCATCAACAATGTGTAGCCGTCGGGTTCGGCGCGCGCCGCCGCCGCATTGCCGACCGAACCACCGCCGCCACCGGCGCGGTTGTCGACGAGCACAGGCTTGCCGAGGATTCTTTCAAGCGCCTGCGCCACCGGCCGCGCCGCCAGATCAGCCTGCCCGCCCGGCGGAAACGGCACGATCATGGTGATGTTGCGTGACGGATAGGCAGCTTGCGCAAACGCCGCATGCGAGAGCGCGGTTTGCGCCAGCGGCAGCAGCGCGGCGGCTTTGAGGAGTTCGCGTCGGTTCATAGGCATTTCCCCCGGAGTTTTTGTTTTGGTTGTTGGAGGTAGCCTAGCCTAAACTCGATCCCATGGGCAAAGGCCCCGTTCGTCGCGCCGCCTCAGGACGCTTTCCTCTTCCCCTTGGCGAAATGCTTCATCAGAAACTCTGCCAGCACCTCGACGCGGGCGGGGCGCGGGCCGCCGGGGGGCGTCACCAGATGCACCGCGCCTTCCGGCTGCTTCCAGCCCTTGAGGATCACCTCGACTTCGCCGGAGGCGATCGCGTCGCCGACGATGAAGTCGGGCAGATCGGCGATACCGAGCCCGGCAATCACCGACGGCAGCACCGCCTCGCCATTGTTGACGCGCAGCTGGCCGGCCGGGCGCACGCTGGCCTGCTCGCCAGCGGCGTTGGTGTAGTGCCAGACGCCGGGCGTCGAGAGATAGGCGTAGCCGAAGCATTTGTGCTGGGACAGATGCATCGGATGCGTCGGCCGGCCGTGGCGCTTGAGATAGGACGGCGCGGCCACCGTGTAGCGCGGCATCGCGCACAGCCGCCGCGCGATCAGCGAGGAATCCGGCAACCGCGCGATGCGCAGGCCGGCATCAAAGCCCTCGCCGATCAGATCCACCGTCGCGTCGCTTAAGTGCAGGTCGATCGAGACTTCCGGATATCGCTCGAGGAATTCCGGCAATAGCGGCGCTACTGATTTCACGCCGAACGTCATCGGCACCGCGAGCCGCACCAGCCCGCGCGGCGCCGTCGATTGTGACAGCGCCTCGTTCTCGGCCGCCTCGCCGTCGACCAGGAGCTGCGTCGCACGCTCGGCCAGCTTTTGTCCGGCGTCGGTGAGCGCCAGCCGCCGAGAGGTGCGGTTGAACAGCCGCGCGCCGAGCCGTTGTTCGAGCCGGCTTACCGCCTTCGATACCGTGGCCTTGGACAGCGCGAGCTCGGTTGCCGCTGATGCAAACGACCGCAGTTCCACGACCTTCGCAAAAATCGCGAGCGCTTCGAAATCCGGGAGTTTCGGCATTCGGCCGCCTGTCGGATGTGATTGGTCGGGCCTCGCCCAACTCAGGATGCAAGCTTGACGATACCATAGGGATTGAATTTGAAATCGCCTTCCGCGTAATCGGACTCGAAGGACAGTTTGGCGCGGCGCGACTTGAGCGTTGCCTCCAGTCCTTGCCGCGCGATCTCGTCAGCGACCGCATCCATGGTCGCGACGGCTTGCCGTTCACTGCCATGGGATTTCGGCACGAACACTTCGGGCAATCCCGCCAGGTGAAAACCGACGCTTTCCAGGTATTCGTCCGAGGCCAGCGGCCGTTTGGCGAATGCCAGGCGGCAAACGCGGCGCAACGCGAAGTCATCATCGGATTTCAGCGCGGCACTGGCCTGAAGGATGAGTTCGTTCCACCTGACGAGGCCGTGCGCGACACCGGCGCTCTCGCCCTTGACGGCGGTCGCCCCCGCCTTGATGACCTGATGGACGAGCATCAGGGCACCGGTGGAAACGACCATGGCGGTTTCCGACGTCATGGGCGGGCCGAGCACGTACAGCACCGATTGGTGATTTTCCACCGCGTCCTCATCGGCGCTGGAGCGGGCATTGGGATGCACGCGATCCCAGGAAACCCCAAACGAGCGGCTCATGCGCGGATCCGGTTTGTCCTGGGAATAGGTCTGATCGATGCCAAAGCCGGTGGCAAAATCGCGGATAGCCATTGAAGCCGCGTCCGACAGCTTCGTCAGGCCGTTCGCACCGCCAAGGAAGCAAACAACGTGGCGTGGTTTCACCGCCAATCGCCGCGCTTTCGCAGCGGCATCCTGACCGGACGAGGCCGGCGTCCGGCCGCCAGCGTCTGACGGCCCCGCCACCAGCAGCGCTCCCATCCATCCCAATACTCCGCGGCGAACGGCGTTCATGCGCAACTCCTCCATACGGCGCCGAATGACGGCGCCATGCCCCTCCCCGGCGCCGCGCGCCCGAGTGACTGGCATCAGTCTGGGCAAGCCGCCCGGCGGTTCGGTCCAGGAGGCCGATTCCGTTTGTTTGGACGGTCGAAATTGCGGATGTCCGGCACGGGCCGTCTTCCATTAGATCATAAATAGAAACAATGTGTTTCGATAGTTTCTATTTATATACCACGTCGGGAGGCATATCCAATGGCCATCGGAATTCAAGCAACGGAGAAATCCAATGGCCAGGAAACTTTCGGGCAAGGTAGCCCTCGTCACCGGCGGCTCCCGCGGTATCGGCGCAGCCAGCGCCCGCGCCCTCGCGGATCACGGCGCCAACGTCGCCATCAGCTATGTCGCCTCCCCTGACAAGGCCGAAGCCGTCGTCAAGGAGTTGAAGGCCAAGGGTGTCGAAGCCCGCGCCTTCAAGGCCGACCAGGCTTCATCTCTCGAGGTCGAGCAATTGGTCAATGACGTCGCCAAGCACTTTGGCCGGCTCGACATTCTCGTCAACAATGCCGGCGTCGCCGTCAGCGGCGCAGTCGATGATGCCAACGCCGACACCGCGGCACTGGCGCGCCAGAACGCGATCAATGTGCATGGCGTCGTCACCGCGATCCGTACAGCCTCGAAGCTGATGGGCGAAGGCGGACGCATCGTCACCATCGGTTCGGGCATTGCGACCCGCGCATCGTTCCCGGGCCTCGCCGACTACGCCGCCACCAAGGCTGCGATCGTCGGCTACAGCAAGGGCGCATCGCGCGACCTCGGCCCCCGCGGCATCACTGTGAACGTGCTGCAGCCGGGCTCGATCGATACCGACATGAACCCGAAGGACGGCGGCGATTTCGCCGAAGCCCAGCGTACGCAGCACGCGCTGCAACGCTACGGCACCGCCGAAGAGATCGCAGCCGGCGTCGTGTTCCTCACCAGCCCGGACGCCTCGTTCGTTACCGGCACCGTGCTCAACGTCGATGGCGGCTTCGGCGCCTAGTTCAATTCATCCAGGCGAGGCCGGGCGCGTGGCGCCTGGCACCTCGCACAAAACTTAACAAGGAGTATTTCCCATGATCGAACTCAGACCTTTTGCAGAACTCGGCGGCGCCGACCACGGCTGGCTGAAGGCAAAGCATCACTTCTCCTTCGGCAGCCATTATGACCCCGACAATATGGGTCACGGCTCGCTGCGGGTGTGGAACGACGACGAGATCGCCCCCAATACCGGCTTTCCCGCCCATCCCCACGCCAACATGGAAATCATCACCTATGTGCGCGAAGGCGCGATCACGCATCAGGATTCACTTGGCAACAAGGGCCGCACTGAAGCCGGCGACGTGCAGGTGATGAGCGCGGGATCCGGCATCCGTCACGCCGAGTACAATCTCGAACCGACCAATGCACGGATCTTCCAGATCTGGATCGAGCCGACCACACAGGGCGGCCAGCCGACCTGGGGAGCCAAGCCGTTTCCGAAGTCGGACCGTTCCGGCAAGCTCGTCACCATCGCCAGCGGCATCGCCGGCGACAAGGATGCGCTGCCGATCCGCGCCGACGCCCGCGTGCTCGCCACTACGCTGAAAGCCGGCGAGAGCGCGGAATACGAAGCCGGCAAGGCGCGGCACCTCTATCTGGTGCCAGCGGCCGGCAGCGTCGAAGTCAACGGCGTGCGCGTCAACGCCCGCGACGGCGCCGCGATCCGTGACGAGGCCAGGCTGACCATTACGGCGCTGGAAGACAGCGAACTGGTGCTGGTCGACGCGGCGTAGTCCCCACACTCACTCCTCGTCATGCCCGGGCTTGACCCGGGCATCCACCCCGCTCCGCGAGAATCTTCGAAGCCGATGGATTGCCGGGTCAAGCCCGGCAATGACAGCTACCAATTAACAACCACCTACAACCTCAAAGGAAAGCCATCATGGCCAAAGTACTCGTGCTCTATTATTCCGCTTACGGTCACATCGAGGCGATGGCGAACGCCATCGCCGAGGGCGCGCGCGAAGCCGGCGCTACCGTCGACATCAAGCGCGTGCCCGAACTGGTGCCCGCCGAGGTCGCCAAGGCTTCGTATTACAAGGTCGATCAGGCAGCTCCCGTCGCCAAGGTCGAAGAACTTGCCAATTACGATGCCATCATCGTCGGCACCGGCACCCGCTTCGGGCGGATGGCGTCGCAGATGGCGAACTTCCTCGATCAGGCCGGCGGCCTCTGGGCCAAGGGCTCGTTGCACGGCAAGGTCGGCGGCGCCTTCACCGCGACTGCGACCCAACACGGCGGCCAGGAGACCACGCTGTTCTCGATCATCACCAATCTGTTGCACTTCGGCATGACCATCGTCGGCCTCAACTACGGCTTTGCCGGTCAGATGAAGCTCGATGAAGTCACCGGCGGCGCACCCTATGGGGCGACCACGATCACCGGCGGCGACGGCAGCCGCCAGCCGAGCGACAACGAGCTCGCCGGCGCGCGCTATCAAGGACGCGTGATCGCGGAGACCGCCAGGAAACTCCATAGCTAACTGCATGGCTGATGCGAGACGGGCGGCATTCTCATTTGAGATTGCCGCCCCATTTATCCATTGGGGACGATGGATTCAGCATGGTCGAACTTCTCTTTTTGGCTCAACTGGTGCGCCGTCCGCTGCAGGCGATTGCACGGCGGTGGTGGTGCCGCAGTCTCTACCGCGCCTCGCGCGGCCAGCGGCGATGCCCGGAATGCACCAGATTGTGAAATCGGTCTGACGGTTTCGTGGTACGAAACGGATTCGTGATACGGAATCCACCACTCGCTTTTCACCGATACGGGGTTTAGGCATGAGCAATTTTTCGCAACCCCCGTGGCCGGAATTGCCGACCGCGGCGTGGCGTGACACCTATGCGACGCTGCATCTCTGGACCCAGATCGTCGGCAAGATCAGGTTGAGCAAGACCCCCTGGCTGAACCATTCCTGGCATGTGGCGCTCTATGTTACTCCGCGCGGGCTGACGACGTCGCCAGTCCCGGACGGCACGCGAACGTTCCAGATCGATCTTGATTTCATCGATCACGTCCTGCGCATCTCGACCAGCGATGGCGCGAAGCGGCAGTTTGCGCTTTCGGGAAAATCGGTTGCCAGCTTCTACGCCGCCACCATGATGACGCTGACCGAGCTGGACATTTCCGTCACCATCGACGAAATGCCGAACGAACTACCGGACCCGGTCCGGTTTTCGGAAGATAACGTCCACGCTTCCTACGATCCCGAAGCGATCAAGGACTTTCTGCAGATTCTCGTGAACTGCGATCGCGTCTTCAAACAGTTCCGCACCGGCTTCCTCGGCAAGGCCAGCCCGGTGCATTTCTTCTGGGGCAGCTTTGATCTGGCGGTGACCCGCTTCTCCGGCGGTCGCGCGCCACGTCATCCCGGTGGCGTACCGTATCTGTCCGACGACGTCGCCTGCGAGGCCTATTCGCACGAAGTCAGCAGCGCCGGCTTCTGGCCGGGAAGCGGCGCGATCGATTATCCCGCGTTCTATTGCTATGCCTATCCGGAGCCTGCGGGCTTTCGCGCTACGAAGGTGCGGCCCGACGCGGCGTTCTTCAGCGAAGCGCTCGGCGAATTCATCCTGCCCTATGATGCCGTGCGCACGGCTGATGATCCCGACCAGGCGTTGCTGGATTTCCTGCAAAGCACTTATGAAGCCGCGGCGATTTCAGCGAAATGGGATCGCGACGCGCTGGAATGCGACTTGGGCCAACCCGGCGTGGTGCGGCAGGTCTAGGCGCGGATCAATTCTCGTGGACAGCGTCGGCTTCTGCCGTTGAAAGCCACCAGCCATCGCCGGCAAACCAGCAGGTGTCGTCGATGGCGCCATCGAGCCGGAGCGACCGCACGTCTTCCCACCCCTGCAGAAACGCCTCCGTCAGGCGGCGGCCGGCATCCTCGTCCTGAAGACCGATGCAGCCAATAAACTGTGCCCGGCCACGGAACCTTGCCGGCCAAACCGCACCCTGATCGGGACGTGTGACCAGCAGCATCCCGCCATGCACACCCGCGGGCGCAAGCGGAAACTACAGCCGGCCACCGCGACGCAACGCATCGAGCCACTGTTGGGCTGGCTGGGCCGCACCGGCACACACGTAGATCAAATCCGCTTTCGGCAGATCCGCCGCAATGCCCGATTTTGACTGAACATTCACCTGTGGCAGGTCTTTCAGGTTGTCGCGCGCGCGATCCGCCAGGCCTCCGTCAATCTCATAGGCGTGCACCTGCCCGCGCGGCCCGACGAGTTGTGCGAGGATCGCGGTGTAATATCCCGTGCCCACGCCAACTTGTAGAACCGTCTCACCTTCCTTCAATTCGCAGCCATCGAGCCAATAAGCATGCGCGCTGGGCATTCCGATATTGAGATGTTGCGCGCTATCCAGCGCGACCAGCGTATTTTGATAGATAAACGCTGGATCATCGTTCGGGGTCGTCACGTAATCATGCGCGCCGAGCGCAATCAGCCAGGGCCCCGGGCCCACAAACGGTTCGCGCTTGACTACACGAAAGGCCTGTTCAATCCGGGAATCGCGGACCTTGGCTGCGGCGCAGACAAGGCTGGCATAGAATGAATGCAGATTTTCCGACCGCTCTTGCATGATCAACTTCCGGCATTGCGATGCTCGATCCTATTCGAGGCTGTCGCCTGCAGGAAGCTTCGCACGATGGGCAAAAACCGGGAAGCGCCGCCATCACGGCGAAACGGGATCGCGATATGCGTTTCAAGTCCAATCGGAAATGAAGCGTCGCTAATGCTGCAATTGCGGCTTCACGACCGTCTGCCGAACTTCGGCGCCGCAGTCGGCGCATTCAAAGGTGAAGTCGATCTTCGCCATGCTCCAATGCGGCTCGACGTCCCTTACAAACATCGGAATCCCGATGCAGCTCGGACAGATGACGAAAGCCGGCTCGATGTCGTCGTGATGGTGGATATAGGCTGGCATGTCGGCACTCCCCACGGAAGCATTCAGCTGTAGCCCTTGACCCGACCATCAGCATACGCCGCTGCACTAAAGGCGATCATGAACTCTTGCGAACACAGGTAGAACAGCCGCACAATCCTGCCCAGTGTGACAGATTTGCACGACCGTGTCGTCTCTGCCACAGCGCGTCAGTTCTCTTCGCGCGGCAAGGGTTTACCGGGCGCCCGCTTCAAATAGGCGCTGAGCTTCGGATAGTTGCGCAGCTCGCGCGCGGCGCGGTCGCGCAATGCGTAGGGCAACCCGCGCAGGCTCAAGGCGGCGCTGATGTCGACCAGCGGCAGCGGTGTCACGCCAAAACGCCGCTTATAGTCATAATCGCCCACGCTGAAGTCGAACTCGCGCACGCCGTCGCTGTGCAAGGCGGCCATGGTACGTTCGATGACCAGCCGGCCCGGCGAACAACTCGACCATTTGTCGCCGGCATTGCTGACCCGCAGCATGACATAGCGGGACCCACAGCGAACGCCGAGCAAGGTCGCGACGACTTCCTCGCCGACCGTCAGCGCCGACAACACGGCATAGCCCTCGCCGACGCCATCACGCACGAGGTTTCGATAGAAATCGGCACAGGCCCCGTCGCCGAGGATGAAGTTTATCCCTAGATGTTGCATCCGGGCGCTCTGTTGCGCATCCAGGGCGGCAAGAACGCGCAAGGCTTCGTCGTTCTCTCCTGCGATCTTGAATGTAGCGCCGGGATAGGCCGTAAACGCGCGCCAGCACCGTTCGAGAACCTTGCGCACGTCGCGCTTCAGCGAACGCTTGTACTGGTCGAAATCCTCGCCTGTGGTGACGAGATTGCCGTTTAGCGAGCACGGCCCGGCTCCATCCAGCATCGCCAGCGGATTGGATCCGCCCTGCAGATCGAGCGGCATTTTCTTGAAGCGAATGAGATCAGCGCCGCCAGGCAGCCGGCGCAGCGCCAGCCGCAGCTCGCGCCACAGGATGGCTGCCGCCTTAGGTTCGCGCGGCGCGGCCGGACCGAGCAGCGGCGCATTGTAATCGGTGAGTTCGAGGTCGGCGAACTCCACGACGCAGACGCGCTTCAGCTTGCGCCTGATCAGCGGCAGAAGCAGTGCGACTTCGCCTGTCGCACGATCCCTGACGGTTGCAACGAGTGGCTCGATATCCGGCTGTCCGGCGAACGCGCCATACCATGCCGCGAGCCACTTCTCGTGCTGGAAGATGGTCGTCTGTCCGCGACGATACGCACCGTCCCAGTTACCTGCGACGGTATCCCAATTGTCGAACTCCACGGAGAACGCCGCAACCTGCGACGTGCGGTTCCGCCCCACGTGCCGTGCTGCGTCGTTTGTCAGTGTTGTCACAATCAAGCCGCCTTCATGCCGCCCTGGAAAGATTGTTGGAAAGATCGACCACCTGCTCCGGATGGTCGTGGTCGAGCCGGAATTCGATCTCGTTCCGCGCCTTGCGCTCGCGCTTGACCCAGGACGTGTTGCGCAGCGCCTTCTGCATCACCGCCTTGCCCCAGAATGCCGGCCCCCTGAGCGAACGGCTCTTGGGCGTATATCCGAAGCGATTGCGCAACAGACCGTTGGCCAGATTGACGATCCGGGTCCGCCTGATCTCTTCATTCTCGTAACCCACCGTCATGGAGATGTTGACGGTGCCGAGATTGTCGACGCGATGCGGCGCGTTCAGCGGCCAGTTCAGCATTTGCCCGGGCTCAAGATCGAGCACGGTTGCATAGCGATCATACCATTCGTGATAGGGCATATCGAGTTCGAGCTCGAACAGCTGGATGTCCTCCAGATTCTTCGGAGTGACGAAGGGAGGGTTCGACGGATAGATATGGACGCGCTTGCGGCCGGCGATTTGAATCAGGCTCTGGCCGGGAAGATCGGCGTGGTAGTGAACCTGCGCCTTCGGTGCCGAGAGCAGAATGCCGGCGTTGTACTGGTGCGGCAGCGCGAAGTGCGGGACCTTCTCGCCGATCTCGGCGAACATCTGGGCCAGCAGGTCGCTGTAGCGGGAGTCGATATCCGAAACCATGCGCAGGTTGAGCCACAGGTCGCCCCTGGAAATCGCGTCGATGACCTGGTGGCCGCTGAAATTGCCGATATCGCCGTGCCGCCAGATACGCTTGTCGCCCTTCACCCCGGTCTGCATGAGGCTGTAATGCTCGCGCGGATAATTCTCAATCAATGCGGCAAGCTGATCCATCGAGAACAACGGCGACTTATGCATGTTGTGCGCAAGCCGGATTGGTTGGTGTCCCCACAGCACCGAATGGGTGTCGTCCCAATTACTGAAAATGCGATCTGCCGCCATCGTCCAACTCCTTTTGACCAATTTTTTTCGCCCGGATGACGACCGATTTCGGCTGCGTCCTGCACGCTGTCCCGAAATCTCAGATGGCTGCCACGCCGTTGGTCATCCGATGTCCCGTTATGAGACGGCCGGATCACCTTCACGCTCTAACTGGCAAGAAGGATGCCGCAGGGGTGTCGCACCCACTTACCGGACGATAAGGTCTGGGATGTATGGCTAACGCTGGCATAACCGAGAGAGCGCCGGCGACCCCACGATGGCTTCAGAACCGCAATATCGGGCGCTGTTTCTCGGCGCGGGACCGCAAATGCAGTGCGGCGTCGGGCAATTCACGCGATTGCTGGGCGAGTGGATCGAAAAGACCGAACCCGGCAGTTGCACGACGTTAACCCTGACGCGATCGGAAGGGTCATTCACCGAAATCTGGCGCGCCGTCGGCTCCGCACGGAGCGTGGTCTGCAACTTTCCGATCGTGGCCTGGAAGCGCGTGATGTTCACACCGCTGCTGGCGATGGCCATGGCGCGGCTGCGGCGGCGCAAAACTGTCCTGATTCAGCACGAATGGGCCGGGCTGCATTGGCTGCGCCGGATCACCTATATCCCGGCCCTCCTGCTCGCCAACACCATCGTCATGTTCTCGCCGCTGGTGCGGCAGGAACTCGCCGAGGATTCCCTGGTGGGCTGGACCGCGAAGAAAATTGTGCTGGCTCCGCTGCCGCCGAACATCGAGGCGCCTGCAGGGATGGCGGATTCGGAGTTACGCCGGCGTCTCACGGCTGCAAGGCAGGACGGCCGGCTGGTGATCGGTCATTTCGGTTCGATCTACCCGGCCAAGCAACCCAATGCGCTGCTGGAGATTGGCGCGATCCTGAAGCAGCGTGGGCTCCGGCCGCTGATCGTCTATGTCGGCTCCTTCATCCGCGGCACAGACAATGTCGAGGAGGAATTCCATGCCCGCGCCACCGAGCTCGGAATCGCCGATGATGTGATCGTGTCCGGCTTCGTCGCCTCCGATCACGAGGTGTTCGGGCTGTTCGGCGCGGTCGACGGGTTCTGTTATCCGCTCGACGAAGGGCTCACCGCGCGCCGCTCCAGCGTTCTTGCCTGCGTGCAGGCCGGCCGGCCGCTGATCGTGACCGGCCCCGCGCTGCCTGACGAATTCGACCATCATGCGCGCTTCAAGGAATTGATCGATCGCGGCGCCATCGTGCTCGTGCCGCGCGGATCGAGCGCGGACGCCTACGCCGATGGCATCGTTGCCGCGCTGAAACGGCCGCCGGTGCAGGCCGCGTTCGACTTCGATGGGTGGTGGCAGGACGTCGCGAACGCGGTTCGCGCCCAGCTCTAAGCCTCACTCCCGGACGCGAAATCGCGACAGATAGTGCAAGCCGAACACCGCCACCAGGAAGGTGAACCACAGGGGATCGGCGCGGTCGAGGAAGAAGCTCTCCATCGCCGACAGATAGAGTCCGAACAGCCAGATGCGCAACAGCGCCATCGCCAGCGGACCATTGTTGCCGCCCTGATCGGCTTGCTGGAAATTCCGTAGCGGCACGATCACCAGCACGACGATGAGCAGGATCAGTCCGGGCAGGCCCATGCCGAGCGCGGTATCGAGATAACCATTGTGGCTGTGCGCCGCGAACGCGGCCCATTCCTTGCCCGCCGGCAACTCCTCGAACGCCTTGCTGCCCCAAAACGCCACGAAGCCGTAGCCGGTTGCCAGCCGCTGCCGCAGCGCGTCCAGCGCAAAATTCCAGATGTCGGTACGGCCGGTGAAGGTCGAATCCAGCGGCAGCAGCTTGGCGACCGCAGCCAGACCTTCGCTCATGACGGTGCCGACGCTGAGCATGTTCAGCAATAGCAGCGGCGTCAGGAGCAGGATCGCCCGCACCCAGAACGAGCGAAACACCGAGGTAAGCGAGGTCAGCAGCAGCACGGCGAAGCACAGCGTCAGCGAACTCTTGCCGGCGGCATGAAACAGAAACAAGGAACTAAGGCCGATGATGACCGCGCCGGACAGAAGTGCGCCGGAGCGCGCGATGTAGATACCCAGGAACAGCAGCATCGCCATCACGCCGGCTGCCACGTTCTTGTGACCGAAGGCGCCGCGCCAGTCGCCGGCAAGAAGCGGCTCCTGTGGATCGGTTGCCTGATGGATCGCAAACTGCGGCGCCAGCAGGATTCCGAGGTAACAGACCGCGAGCAGGATCAGCGCTGCGATGCTGAGCAAACGCATCAGTTCGCTTTGCGATTTCGGCAACAAAAACATGGTCGACGTGACGGCGACAACGCACGCCGTCAAAACAAACCGCCGCATCGAAGTGGCCGGGTCAACCGACAAAACCACCGTCACACAGACCCAACCGGCAAACAGCAAGAACGATGGCGTCAGCAAAGTCGCCAGCCCGCGCATGTTGTTGCGCGTCGCGAGCGCGATCATCAGCACCGCGAGGGCGCCGAACACCAGATAGGTCGGCGCCTCATTGCCGGTACTGACTTCGCCGATTTGTATGTCGCCGAGATCGGCGAACGGCCGCAATGAAATCCATGCCAGCACCAACGCTCCGACGAACGCGGCGCAGCGAACGACATCCAGCACTTGCTGCCGCCAAACCCCTCCTGCGACGATACGAAGCTGAGACGTGATGGCGAGTTGGCTCACGTGATCTTCGAGGCCTTGTAGGGTTGAGGTTCGATGCCGATTGCGGCCAGCACGCTCCCAATTGCCACCGTCATCGGATGCATCGCTATGATGCGGTCGCGCTCCGTCAGGGCCGCCCGCGCGGCCTGGAGAAACGACAGCGGAAACGCCGCCAGCAATTTCAGCGTCAGCCTGGCGCGCAGCCAGAGTGTCGGTGTCGCCTTGCGCTGGACGTGATAATTGATCGCGCCGATCCGCAAGCCGCGGCTGATCAGCCAGCTGAGCCTGGTTCGGCTCGGTGGCACCGTCTCGCTGATCGTGGCCTCCGCCACCCAGTGAAACCGCATGCCCAGACGCAGGCAGCGGTAGAAGAAATCGGTGTCGCCGCCGCCGAGGAAATTGAAACGCAGGTCGAACGCCGGGGCGTCGACGCGCTCGAACACCGAGCGCCTGATGAGGCAATTACCGCAGCCATAGATCACCGGAACCGGTCCGGACGTGTCGTAGGCCGGGGCGAAGGCCGGATGACGACGCAGCCCGCGCTTTCGCGCGTCATCGAAGTCAGGCATGACCGGCCCGCCGACGATGTCAGCCCCGGTGGCTTCGGCCGTCAATATCATGCGCTCCAGCCAGTCCGGCGAGGCAATTTCGTCATCGTCGATCATCAGGAAACTTGACGCAGCCGGGAAGGTTGCCAGCGCCGTCTCGAACGCCGCGTTGATCGCATGGCAATTGCCCTGCCGTGGTTCGACCACGCAGAGACCGGCGAACTTGTTCGATGCCAGGAACTCGGTCGCAACCGGAACGCTCTCGCTCCGCAGCGCATCGTTCTCGACCATGACAACCGCAAAGCGGTGACCAGTACGCTGGCCGGCGAGCGATTCCAAGGTCTGCCGCAGATGCTGCGGCCGGCGAAAGCAGGGAATGCAGACGACGATCCCGATCGAAGCAGGATCGAGGGCCGGCGAGATCGCCGCCAGGGCGCGGGCGGCGTTCGGCATGGTGTCAGCGGTTTCCATCGGCGGGCAATCCGTTCAAACTCTGGCGCATGACGTTTGCTATGGGTCCAGACGATACAAGAGCATGGCTGCAATATCCGGTCCGACAGGATGCCTGGTGGTGGCGAATTGTTCCCGACGGTTAATGGACGGGGTTAAGTTTGAATTAAATCAGGTTCAGGCTCGGGGCTCAGCGGCTGAACAGCTTGCCGAACAGCTTCTGGGATTTGGGAAACTGCCCGTTGGAGATCCGCGTGGGCCACAATCCGTCGACGTCGAAATAAGCGGCGTAGGCGATGTTGTTCCTGTTCTTCACGAACCAGTCATGCATCTGCTGAATGAAGTACGGATTGTCGCCGAAATTGCCGACGCCCCATTCCGGATAGCTCATCGGCTTGCCGTGCCTGGCGGCAAAGTCGCGGTGCCATTCCAGGCCGAACGGCGCCTTGAGATAGAAGGTGTTCCACCGCTCTTCCGGCGAGCCCTCATGTTTGAAATCGTAGATATCCAGACCGATGTAGTCGACGACATCGTCACCCGGATAGGCCAGGTCCGCCGGCGTGTCCTGCGTTCCCCATCCCGGACACCAATCATATTTGAATGTGTCGGAGTGGCGACGGAAGATCCCGACCACGCGCCGGAACGCCGCGATGTAATCGGCTTCATGATCCTTGGCGAACCACGCCATCTGCGACAGATTCATCTCCCAGCCGAGACGGATGATCGCCCTTGGCTGCGCATCGGCAATCGCACGGGCAGCCGCCTCGAACTCGCCGTCGTGCAAGCCATTGGCGACGTCGGCGAGCGGCGTTCCCGGAACGGTCAGCGGCACCGACCAGACAACATTCCGCGACGGGTTGAGCTTCTTCCAGATGCCGGGAACCCAGGTCAGCTTGTGGAAATCCTCCCAATTCGCCTGGCCGTAGAAATCGACGCCCACCACCGACGACGGCGGCTGCTTCAGCCATTTTTCCCAGGCCTGCAGGGTATGCTCGCGCCCAACGGGGCCCCAATCGACGAAGGCGCCGGCAAATTTAGCAGGGCTGGAGTTGACGCGCGGGGCGGCGTTGGTGTCGACGCGGGCGAGCAACAGCAGGCTCAACACAAGGGCCACCAGGAAAAATACCAGGCGCCTGAGGCCAACCCGGCGGCGAGGCGCGGGACGCTCAGTTCGAAACATTAGACGTCCTCGTCAATTTGTTACCGAAGACAGCAGACAGCCTTCGGCCGACTTCGGCTGCGCCCTTGTCGGTGAGATGCCCCTCGTCGAACTGCATCGGAATATCGGCCTCGACAAACTCGTCGCAATGACCATCTCGGCAGACCGCGTCGTAGACGGATGAATAGCTCGCGCCGTGCGCCTTTACCAAGGCGCTCATGACGCGATCACGCTCCCGAATTCCGGGTGTGCGCTTCGTGCTGGCAAGGGCTGGATGGTCGCGAAGAATCCCGTCGATCAGGAGGCGTGGAAGAGCGGCGGCGTATTCGACGATCGGTCCAAGTACGACGACGTCGATTCCCCTGGATTTCAGGGTATCCAGCGTGGCCGACAGGTTCGGCAGATCCTCATCCTTCCATGAGGCAGCGAGTATGACCTTGTCGACACGGTTGTTGACGAGGAAGTCGTTGAACGCCAGTTCCATCACATCGCGGCAAGCCTTCAATCCGCCTCTCGGCTCCCCCGGAACGGCCGGGCGGCATTCGCTTGCAGTCGCCTGCAAGATGTTCACCTGCGGCATGGCGGCGGATAGCCCGGACCAGAGATGCGCGGCATGGCTGTCGCCAATAAGCAGATAGTTCGGCCGCGCCGGATCCAGTTTCAGGCAGGTTTCGGCGTCGAATCGCTGGCGGTTGGCCGATATGAAGCAGCGCCCGGTCCGGAACGCGGCGGACGAATCGTAGGCAAGATAGGTGCCGATATCCACGACGCGTTGCGGAAAGCGGTATGGCGCGCCGCTCGCGAAGAACACCAATGCGCACAGCGCGAATGTCGAGCCCATCGCGGCTGATGCGGCGCCGAAGACGGCACCCTTCGATGTTTCCCGCGCCATCGAACGGAACGGCAATTCGACCAGCTTCCACGACAGATAGGCGAGCCCCACCGCCAGCGTGATCAACGTCAGTTTGGTCGACGCTGCGGATTCTGCGCCGAACAGCGAATCGGTGCGCTGGAATACGATCAGCGGCCAGTGCCACAAATAGAGCGAATAGGATATCAACCCGATCGCGACCAGAGGCGGCAGTGACAGCAATCGTCCGGCCATCGATACCCCGCTCTCGCTGGACGCGATTACCAGCACCGCACCGAGGCAGGCGAGTGACGTCATCAGCAGAAGCGGCACTGATGCCGATCCAAGCAGGATCACGCCAATCAGCAGCAGCAACCCGGCTCCGCCACAAATGTTCTTCCAGAACGTGGTTTCCGGCACCGGAATGAATTTGATCGCCAGCATCGCGCCCAGCGCCAGCTCCCAGGCGCGGAACGGCGTGAGATAGAATGTAAAGTTCGCATTTCTCATGCTCATGGCGATGGCTGCAGCAAACGAAATCGCAGCGATAACCGCAAACAGCAATCTGGCGCGCTTCGGAAACCGCCGATAGACAAAAAGCATCAGCAGCGGGGCGATGAAGTAGAACTGCTCCTCGACGCTGAGCGACCAGGTATGCAGCAGCGGTTTTGTTTCGGCCGGCGCATCGAAGTATCCAGAGGTCTGCGCAAAATAGGCATTGGAAACCGAGCCGATCGCGCTGGCAAGGCTCTTTGCATAGCCAATCAATTCGGCCGGCAAGAAATAGATATAGGCGAAGACGCTCGTCACCAGGAACATGACGAACAGCGCCGGCAGGATTCGCAAGATTCGTCGCTTGTAGAAATTGCCAAGCGAGAACGATCCGTTGCGGATGTCCGCATCGATCATGCCGCAGATCAGGTAGCCCGAGATGACAAAGAAGATGTCGACGCCGACGAAGCCGCCTGCGAAACCGGGCACACCGACATGGTAAAGAACCACCGGAACAACAGCGAGGGCCCGCAGCCCGTCAATATCCGCACGATACTTCATTGCAGGAACCTCGCGACGCTGCCGCAACCGCGACCGGCCTTCACCGTTTCAAAAGCGGACACTCTGGACAATCCAGGTGTGCCGAAACGGGCTGATGCCACCGCGACCTCCGCGGGCAACGGGAAATTGGCTTGGAATGGCGGGCAATCTGTCATGGGGCACACTTATGGCGATGAACATCGGCGATGCGGAGTAGCCTTCTGCAATATCCGGGCAACCTCGCCAAAAGCGCCGCTTCGCGCACGTATTGCGTTTCCATCGTGGTTACCGCGCGCGGTTAACCGGCTTGCGACGGTGAGACAAACACAGAATTAACCACATCAAATCGCGGCGACCGTTAGCGGAACCGTCCGGCACCGATCTTGCTCAAGGGTCTGGCAAAGGGATTCCTAGTCCAGAAAGCGCCCGCCTTGAACGTCATCGTCAACGAGATTTCCGAGATCGACCGAGTAGCGTCGTGCGACGCCGTGCTCGGGCGCGGAGTCACGGGCAAGCCCGCGGGGCTCGCAGCGCCATGCTGATCGGACAAGCCAGCATCAATCTGACCGCCAATTTCCTCTCGGCCTTGCTGGGGCTATTGAGCGTGTTCATATTCACGCGGCTGTTCTCGCCGCATGATTATGGCGTCTATCTGCTGGGCATCGGTTTTGCGTCCGTCATCAGCGTTTTCCTCGTCGGCTGGTTTCGCAATCTCATACTGAGTGGACACGCCCGCGACGACGGCCCCGACGTGCGCGGCCGCGTCATCTCGGGCTACCTGATCTGCTGTCTCACCGCGCCGATCGCCTATGTCCTGGGACGGCTGGTCGGGCTGGACACCAATGCAGCGCTGGCTGCGGTCGTGCTTTCGGTCGCGATCGGCCTGTTCGAACTGACCCAGGATCTGGTTCGCGCCCGGCTGATGGCGCTCTCTGTCATGAAGGCGACGCTGGTCCGCGCCGGCGCCGTGCTCGCCCTCGGCATGATCGTGGCACTGGTCAGCCCGTCTGGCTTCCTGCTGCTGCTGTCGTCCGCGCTCGCCTACCTGCTTGCGGTGCTGGTGCAGTCGCGCACCGCCTGGCGCGGCACCAAGGTCAAATTCGACGGCACCGGCCTTGCGGCGCTGGCGAAGACCGGCCTGCCCCTTACCCTCTCTCTCACTCTGCTCGCGATTTCCAGCGTCACGGATCGCTTCATGATCGCCAATCTGGTGGGTGCGGCGGACGCCGGCAAATATGTCGCCGCGCTCGATCTGGTCCGGCAGACCCTGATGATGCCGGCCATGAGCGCCGCCGCGGCGTTCTTGCCGATGGCGGTGCAGATTCACGCCAGCAAGGGCGACGCGGCAGTGCGGTCGCATCTGTCCGAATGCGTCGAGTTGCTGCTCAGCATCACGCTGCCGGCCTGCCTCGGCTTTGCGGTGATTTCCACCCATGTCGCCAATATCATTCTCGGGCCGGATTTCCGCGAACTGGCGGCGCAGACCATGCCGATCATCGCGGTGGCCGTGGTCTTCCAGATCCTGACCCAGCAATATCTGCACGCCAGCTTCCTGCTCTCCGGACGCAACTCGTTCTATCTGATCAACACGGCTTCGATCATCGCGGCCAATGTGATCCTGTCCTACATCTTGGTCAGCCTTTACGGCACGGTCGGCGCGGCCTGGGCGCGGCTCGGCGCCGACGTGGTCGGATTTTCCTGCGCGCTGATCCTCAGCCGCTTTGCCTTCAAGGTCCCGCTGCCGCTCGGCCGGCTGGCGCTGATCATGATCGCCGGACTGGCGATGGCGCTGACCGTCGCGGCGCTCGACAGACACCTGCATGTCGCCGATCTCGCCGCCTGCGCCGTGCTGGCCAGTGCCGGACTCATAACCTATGCGGCCCTGTGCTGGCTGTTCGACATCTCCCGGATTCGCGGCCGTCTGAAAACCGGCTTCGCGATGTTCCGGGCCAAATTCGCAAACATCAACGGATAAGAACAAATGACCAAGACATTTGCCCTCGATCCCCGTCATTCGGCTTTCACTGACGCCGCCGACCGGCCGGCCGCGCAGCATCCGCAGTCGCTGCTCGACCTGCCGCCCGGCGAGGCCCGGCAGAGTCTGCTGACCGTTCACAGCATTCTCGAGGCCAAACTGCCCGCGACCGATCTCAAGATCTATGAGGCCGGCGGCGGTTCGACCAGCTTCCTGCCGCTCAGCGTTCTGAAGCGCGCCCATGTCACCGTGGTCGATATCGACGAAGACCAGATCCGCAACAATGACTACGCGCAGAAAACGATCCTCGGCGACATCCAGACCCATCGCTTCGCGCCCGACAGTTTCGATCTCGTGATCTGCTACAACGTGATCGAGCATGTGCCCGACGTGGAAGCGGCGCTGCTTGGCTTCTGCCAGGCGCTAAAAGAAAACGGACTGATCCTGATCGGCGCGCCGAATCCAAGGTCGCTGTCCGGCGTCGTCACCAAATATTCGCCGCACTGGTTCCATGTCTGGTTCTACCGCCATATCCGCGGCGACAAGAACGCCGGCCTGCCCGGCTGCGCGCCGTTCCCGACTCATTTTCATCCGCTTGTCACGCTGGCGAACCTGGAAACCTTCGCCGACAGGCACGGGCTGCAGATGATTTATTGCAAGCAGTATGAGAGCCCGCGCTATCCGGAGATGCGCCGGCGCAAGCCGCTGTTCGCGAGCCTGATCGACGCGGCCGCCAAGGTGATGAACGTCTTCCTGCCCGGCAAGACCGACGTGCGGCACGGCGACTATCACGTGATCTTGAGGAAGCGCTGAGAATGAACGCTATGTTCTCAGAGGCGCGAGTAAAAGTCAGCCACCGGCTGGCGATGCATCTGCACGCCAATTCCTTCCGGATGCGCAATGCCACGCCGATGGTCAGCTTTACCTTTGACGATCTGCCGAAAAGCGCGGCCACGACCGGCGCGGATCTACTCGAAACACACGGCGCGCGGGGCACCTTCTACGTATCGGGAGGCCTGATTGGCGGCGAAACGCGGGAATGGCCGACGGGCGACGCCGACGACCTGCTTTCCCTACATCGCCGTGGCCACGAAATCGGCTGTCATACATTCTCGCACCGCCGCGCCAGCGAGCTCGACGTAGCCGCCCTTGCCAACGAAATCATGCGAAACCGCGGCTACCTCCGCGCGCTGGACGCCTCGATCGAAACCGAGACTTTTGCCTATCCTTACGGCTTGGGATCGTTTGCACGGAAGAACCAGCTCAAAGACCAGTTCCAGACCTGCCGCAGCATCGTGCCGGGTATCAACAGCGGCGAAATCGATCTGCAGTTCCTTCGCGCCGTGCCGCTGATCGACGGCCAGATGGACCGCGCCGGGATCGAGCGCGCGTTCGACGATGCCGAAACCAATAACGGATGGTTAATTTTCTACGGCCACGACGTTGCTGAACGGCCGAGCCCCTGGGGCTGCTCGCCAGCCCTGCTCAACCATGCCCTGGAGGCGGCAGCGCGCCGGAAAATTCCGGCTTTGACGATGGCGGAGGCATTGCGATGCGCCCGCGCATAAACGCTTTGTTTGCCATTTCGGTGAATAGTCCCTCAATGAGTATGGTTAATTTTCCCTGTTGCGTTTTTGGCGCGTTGAAGTCCCGCGCGCGTGGCGTAAGGCGAACAGTAACCCCTCAGCCGATGTGTGCCGCAGTTGGAATGGAAGCTGGGGTCGATGCTTATCTATGACGAGCCGATAAATCAGGCCAAACCTGACCCCCGGCCCGCCGCAACGCCGGCATTGGGTGGCTTCAGCGTGCTCGATCTGGTTCAACTGCTGTGGCGGCGGAAGATCGCGATCGCCTCGGCGGCGCTGCTCTGCGCCTGCGTCGCGGTGGCGATCGGCAAGAGCCTGACACCGAAATATACCGCAACGGCCCAGCTCTACGTCGATCCCCGCGAATTGCAGCTGGTCGATCGCGAACTCACGCCGCGCGCGCCGGACCTGTCCGGCCTTGCAATGGTGGTCGAGAGCCAGGGGCGCGTCATCACATCGAACAACGTGCTGTTGCAGGTGATCCGCGAGACCCATCTCGAGAAGGACCCTGAGTTCGGCGGCGGCAGCGGCAAGGGCCTGTTCGGATCGCTGCTCGGCCTGTTCGGGATCGAACTGCGCCCGACCGCCGAGCAGCGCAAGCTCGTCGAGATGGCGGCGCTGGAAACCCTGATCCGCCACATCAATGTGAAAAAGACCGACAAGACCTTCATCGTCGACATCGAGGTCTGGTCGATCGACCCGGTGAAGGCGGCGATGCTCTCGAATGCGATCGCCAAGGCCTATTTGACCGAGAATACCCAATCGCAGGCCGCGCGGGTCCGTCGCGCCACCAGCGATCTTTCGAGCCGGCTCACGGAATTGCAGGATCGGCTTCGCACCGCCGAGAATACGCTCGCGGTCTACAAGGCGCAGAACAATTTCGTCGGCACGCAGGACACGCTGATCAGCGACCAGCAGCTCTCCGCCAGCAACCAGCGGCTTGCCGCGGCGCGGGCGCTGACGCTCGACGCGCAGGCCAAATACGATCAGATCGCGGCCAGCCGCAAGACGTCGGCGGACGCCGGCGCCATTCCGGAGGCGCTGCAATCGCCGACCATCGCCAATCTGCGTTCGCAATATGCCGAAGCCAGGAAGCGCCAGGCCGAATTGCAGAGCGAATTGGGGCCGCGCCATCCCGCCCTGCGCCAGATGGAGAAGCAGGTCGAGGATCTGCGCCGGACCATCGGCGAGGAAACCGATCGCTTTTTGCAGGCGGCGAAGAATGACCTGACCCGCGCCCGGGATTACGAAGCTTCCCTGAATAAGGCGCTCGAGACCCAAAAGCGCCAGAGCGTCCAGATGAGCCAGGCCGCGGTCAAGCTGCGCGAACTCGAACGCGACGTCGAAGCCAGCCGCGACGTCTACCAGTCGTTCCTCAAGCGATCGCGCGAGACCGAGGAGCAGGAGACGCTGAACACCTCGAGCGCCCGCATCATCGGCGACGCCACCGTGCCGCAGCGGCGCACCTTCCCGCCGGGCATGGCCTTGTTCGCCATGATCGGCTTTATGCTGGGCGGGCTCGCCTCGGCTGCGTGGATCATCGCTGTCGACCAGCTGGCGCCCGGCGCCAACCCGGTTCGACCCAACACACCGGTCAGGACATCGGCCTCGTCCGCCGCGCAAAATCGGACGCCTGCCGCAGCCACGAGGCAACCGTCGGCCACCCCGCAGCCCGCCGTCAGCCTGATCGCGAAGCCGTCGATCACCCGGCTGCAGGAATCGGACGTGGTACGCACGCTCGGCGGAATCCTGGCGACGGGCGGCACCCCCGATGTCGTCAGCCTCGGCTGGCCGACGCTCCGGGCCGGCTTCCCGCTGATGACATTCCTCAACACCATGCGCGAAATCCGGACCGCACTGGCGACGCGCGTCGCCAAGGACACCGCGCCCGTCATGGCCGTGATCGGCGCCGGCGATGGCGAGGACCGCAGCATTGCCGCGCTCAATGTCGCGCTCTCGGCCGCCCGCGATGGCGCCAGGGTGCTGCTGATCGATGCCGATCAAAAGAACTATACGCTGTCGAACAAGGTGGCCCACCTGGCTAAGGAAGAGACCGGCCGTCTCGGCTGGCTCAATATTGCCGCCAAGGCTGCGCGCGTCGTCAGGACCGCGAACGGGATTTCGATCCTGCCGGCCCTCAAGGCCTCGGATACCAAGGCAAGCGACACCATCCGCAAGGCGATTGCGCAGGCGCGCATCGGCGGCGACTACGATCTGGTGGTCCTCGACGGGCCTGCCATGCCGTGGAGCCCGGCCGACCACGCGCTGTTCGACGCCACCGTCGGGCTGGTCGCGATCCTTCCGGTCAAGCTCGACATCAACGAGAGCATGGAAGACATCATCACCGCGCTCGGCGAGACCGAGCGCAAGCTGGTCGGTGTCGTCATCAACGAACTTACCCCCACGGCCGTCAACCGTCAGCGAGACAAACAGTATGCGTGAGCGTCGCTTGAATCCCCTCGGGAGAGCCGCTACTGCCGGCGTTCCCCGAATCACACTGGGCGGGCTGCGGCTTGCCGTGCTCGACCTTGAGCAGACCGCGGACTTCATGATCGAGATGGTGTTCCCGCAACGCCGGCTCGCTCGCCCGCTCTATCTGACCTCGGCCAATGGCGAGGTGCTGGCGCGCTGCTCCACCGAACCGATGACCGACCGGCTGTTTCGCTCCGCCGATCTGATCAATGCCGACGGCCAGCCGCTCGTGACGGTGTCGCGGTTGAAATCGTCGACGCCGCTCCCCGAGCGGGTCGCGACCACCGACCTGTTCCACGTCGTCGCCCGCAAGGCGCAGGCGGCCGGCTTGACCTTCTACATGTTCGGCGCCGATGAGGCGGAGAACGCCGCTGCCGTCGCCAATGTTCGCAAACTCTATCCGGACCTGAAGATCATCGGACATTCGCACGGCTTCCTCCGCGGCGACGCGCTGCGGGCCAAGGTCGACGAAATCAACGAGCTGGCGCCCGATTACCTCTGGCTTGCGCTTGGCGTTCCCTATGAGCAGGCCTTTGTCGAGGAATACACCTCGCGCCTGTTCAAGGTCGGCGTGATCAAGACCTCTGGCGGACTGTTCAACTTCCTGTCGGGCAGCCGGGCCCGCGCTCCGTATTGGATGCAGGCGGTAGGGCTCGAATGGGCCTGGCGCATCTGGCTGGAGCCGCGCCGGCTGTTCTGGCGCTATTTCACCACCAATCCGCGCGCGCTCTATCTGCTGTTCAACAAGAGCCGGCCTTCGGCCACCGAACGGGCCCGGGACTGATGGGCGCCGGTCTGGCGAGCGATCGTCCGGCCATCCTGGTCACGGGCGGCGCGGGCTATATCGGCTCGCATTGCTGCCGGGCGCTTGATGCGGCCGGTTATCTCCCCGTCTGCTACGACAATTTTTCGACCGGCCACCACAGCTTCGTCGCGGGTGCGCTGGTTACCGGCGACATCGCCGACAAGGCCACGCTGGCGCTCGCCTTCGCCGAGCACGACATCGTCGCGGTCATGCATTTCGCCGCATCCAGCCTGGTCGGCGAATCCGTGGTCGATCCGCGGAAATACTACGTCAACAACCTCGTCGGCACGCTGGCGCTGCTGGATGCGATGCGCGAGGCCGGCTGCAGCCGCCTGGTGTTCTCGTCGACCGGCGCGGTCTATGGCAATGCCGACAGCAAGGCGCTGCCCGAAAATTATCCCTGCGCGCCGATCAATCCCTATGGCGCCTCGAAATGGATGATCGAGCGGGTGCTTTCGGATTATCGCGGGGCCTACGGGCTCGGCTCGTTCGCGCTGCGCTATTTCAACGCCAGCGGCGCCGATCCCGCCGGCGGCATCGGCGAGCAGCGCGAGGTGGAAACCCATCTCATTCCGCGCGCGATGATGGCGCTGCAGGGCCACGTGCCGGATTTCGCGGTATTCGGCGACGATTACGCGACGCCGGACGGCACCGCGATCCGCGACTACATCCATGTCACCGACCTTGCCGCCGCCCATGTGCTGGCGCTGAAGCTCTTGCTCGAAGGGCATTCCGGCGGCGTCTTCAATCTCGGCACCGGCAAGGGATTTTCGGTGCGGGAGATCCTCGCGGCGATCGCCAGCGAGACCGGGCGCGAAGTACCGCACGTCGTCAAGCCACGCCGCGCCGGCGACCCGACCTATCTGGTCGCGGACGCTTCCGCCGCGCGCGAAACATTGCACTTCCGCCCCGCTTATTCGGATCTAGCGACCATCATCCGCACCGCCTGGGCCTGGCACAAGACAGCTCACCCGCTCAAGACCGGCTGAGTTCGCACAAAAGCGGTCCACCGGCGGCAATGCCGCCCGGCTGTTGGGCTAACCGGCGAAGGTCTAGGTGGAAACTGTTGCAGGGACGGCCGTCCGACGCCTCAGACGGCTTCCCTGGTCATGACCGCGTTCGCGCCCTGCGTCGAAGTGGGACCTTGCGGCTGCAACGGCGCGTCGTTATTCGACAAACCCGCGACCTTGCGGATAAGCGATACCGGGGTTGCCGAGAACGACTCGATGCAAAGTGCGACGACGTCAGGCGGCGACTTCTCGATCATGGCGACCACCGCTTTTTCATCCAACTGGTCCGGCTCCCAGTAGGAAGTCGCCAGGCTTTGCGTGGTCAGCCGGTGCGTCGCCCGGTGGGCCGGCGACTGGTTCACAAAGTACCCATAGAGGATGTATTCGGAAAACGAGCGCGTCTTGCCAAGCGCTACCGCCCACGGCATGCTGGTGACGGCTTCGATCGTTGCGGTCATGTCGCGCAAGGTCGATCTGTCCCAGACGAGCACGTTGCCGATATAGTCGTCGGCCGGGAACGCGGTGGGGCTGCCGCCCAAAAGGCGATCGCTGTTTCGGACCCAGACATTATGCGACGGCTTATCGGCCGGAATCGCCAGACGATCGACATAGAGCGGGGTCAAGTCCGCGCCGGCATAGGCGGCGACATCGAACGGACGAAAGAACGTGTTATCGGAATCGACGATGCAATAGCGCTGATGCGGCAGGTGCAAGGCGCCCGCGATCTTGAGAAGCTGCTGGATATGCCAGCCGTGCAGCGGGCCCGACCGGAACGACCACCACGTCCTGCGCCCCTTGCGCGAGACAAACGGCGGCAATGCCCTCAGCCAGGACGGCAAGAAGCGCGAGCTCGGCAGCACGGTGCGGCGGCTATTTTCGAACCGGGCAAAATACGGCAGGTCGTCGTCATTGACGATGACGTAATGCCGTTCGTATCCGCTGACGAACCGATCGAGACTCTCGCAGAGCAATTCGAAGCGATCGAGATCGCCGCGATAGGTCGGGGTCATCAATGCTACGCTTTTAGTCACGCCACTTCCCGTCATGATGTCTTGTGTGACCGGCGATCGGGGTCGATCCCGATCAGATTGATATAATAGATGATCGCTTGAGGGCTTCAAACAACGCTTCGCTGTTAAGATAAACAGTGATTGATGAAACCCGCGCTCGATCCCATGACGAAGCCATGAAACGGCAGCGGCATTCCGGCGATCAATTTCGTGCAAGTGATGCCTGTGCTCCCGTGGAACCATGGATAAGCGAAGCTATGGTTACCGGACGGTTAAGGTGGCTTGGGAACATTTGTTCAAGAGCCACAGGCATCAGCAACCTTTCCGGAATTGGCGCGTTTCAAATGCCTGTTCATTCAACGGAGACGCAACATGGCGGTCGCTTCGCAGATCAAGGAACATATGGATGTCATCTCGTCCGACAAGAAGACGGTCGGAAAGGTCGACCACCTCGAGGGATCCGACAAGATCAAGCTGACCAAGCAGAGTTCGCCGGACGGCCAGCACCATCACTTCATTCCGGTGGATTGGGTCGATCATGTCGACCAGCACGTTCACCTCAACAAATCAGGCGCGGATGTGACGTCACACTGGCAACACGGCAGGCAGTAACCCTGACCATGTATTGTGCCGGCTGCGGATGAAGTTATCATCGGCAAGATAACAGGGCCTTCCGATGCATCCGGCGGCAAAACTGCAATTTGAGCGCGTTGTCGTCGAATTTGGGCGATGGCGCGCACTCGCTGAGGATGACCGGCCGCCCGCTCCAGCCTGGTGGTGGGGACCGGCGGTCGAGGTACGGGATATCGCCCAGGCGCTGCCGGCGCGTTGGAGCGCCAGATTGGGTTTGCCCGATGGCGCGACTTACGCCGACGGCGCGGGCGTCCTGTTCCATTCCCTGGCTGGCCAGGTCATCCAGCCCTGGCCCTATGACTTTTCGCGCAAGGTGAGGTCCACGGACTCCGACGTGCGCGATTTGCATGCGCAGCCGTCAGATGACAGTGCTTTCCAGCCTTGAAGGCGAAGCCGATTGGCGCGCATCGCCGGCGTCCGGTTGCAGCGGCGGCGAGGCCAGCAGCGGCTCGGCTCGAAGCATATCCGCCATCTGCTGAGGCGGCAGCGGTTTTGAGAACAGGAAGCCTTGCATTTCATCGCAGGCATGATTGCGCAGGAACGTCTGCTGCTCGATGGTCTCGACGCCCTCGGCGATGACGGTCATCCCCAGCGCCTTGCCCATGCTGATGATCGCCTGCGTGATGGCCTGGTCCTCTGAATCAACAGGCAGATCGCGCACGAAGGAACGGTCGATCTTGATGGTGTCGATCGGGAATTGCTTCATCAGCGACATCGACGAATAGCCGGTGCCGAAATCGTCGATTGCAAGCCGGATGCCGCGGTTCTGGATCGCGTCGAGCACCTTGATCGCCCGCGAAACGTTGCGCATCACCATGCTTTCGGTGACCTCGAGCTGCAGCAGCACCGGCGACATGCCGCTTGCCAGCAACGCCTCGTCGACATCATGCAACAAATTGGCGTCGGCGAACTGCCGCGGCGACAGGTTGACGGCCATCGTCACCGGCCGCAGGCCGCGGCGTTGCCAGGCCAAGTTCTGCGCGCAGGCTTCCGTCAGCACCCAGCGGCCGATCGGCACGATCAGCCCGGTCTCTTCCGCCAGCGGAATGAATTGCCCCGGCGATACCAGGCCGAGTTCGGGATGGTTCCAGCGCAACAAAGCCTCGACGCCGGTGATCTGACCGCTCGCCATATCGACCTTCGGCTGGTAGTGCAGCGAGAACTGGTCACGCTCCAGCGCGCGGCGCAGGGCGCTCTCCAGCGTCAGACGCTCGATCGACTGCGCCTTGATCTCCCTGGTGAAGAAGCGGAAGCTGTTCTTGCCGTCCTCCTTGGCAAGATACATCGCCATGTCGGCGTTCTTGGTCAGCGTCTGCATGTCGGCGCCGTCAGACGGATACATCGCGATGCCGATCGAGGCCGTGGTGTGGCACTCGTGGCCGCTGAGCTGCAGCGGCTGGCTCAGCACGGACAGGAGTTCGCCGGCGATGCGTTCGACTTCGTGACGTTCGGCGGCTTCCTTCAGGATCACGACGAATTCGTCGCCGCCGAGCCGCGCCACCACGTCGCTCGAACGCAATGCGTTGCGCAGCCGGCCGCCGATTTCCACCAGCAGCATGTCGCCGGCGTCATGGCCCAGCGAGTCGTTGATGACCTTGAACCGGTCGAGATCGATGAACAGGACCGCAAACGACCGCTGATAGCGCTCCGCGGCATCGATCGCCCGGCGCAGCATCCCGTTGAACATCTCGCGGTTCGGAAGGTTGGTCAGGCTGTCATGCGAGGCCAGATACTCGATCCGCTCGTCCGCTCGCATCTTTTCGTCGGCGCGGTCAAAATTCTCCAGCGCCAGCGATACATTGTCGATGAGCCGCTGCAGCAGTTCGGAGAACTCCGGCGTGAACGTATCCTTCTCGATCGCAACGAAGATCATGACGCCGGCGACCCGCCCCCGCACCAGCAGCGGGTAGGCGGCACTCGCACGGGTCCCATCCCTGCGGGCGCGCGCATGGAACACCTGGCTGCGCGGGTCGGCCAGGTAGTCGTTGATGATGCAGGGCTTGCCCGAGCGGATCGCCATGCCGGCGGACCCGCGTCCTTCCGGATGGGCCTTGTTGGCGGACACCCGCACCTCGCGCGAACTGGCAGCGGTCGGTCCGGCGGCTGCGACAATGTCCAGATAATCGCTGTCCGTTCTCGTCAGCGCAATGGAAGTAGCGGTAAACTTGCCGCCGTTTGCGGTGGCCTGGCACACCAGATCGAACAACTCGCTGCGCGAATTTGCCCGCACGATCGCTTCATTGGTCGCGCTGAGTGCCGCGAGCATGCGCGTCAGGCGTTCTTTCTGCTCCTCGGTCCTCGCCTTTTCGTCGGCCCGCTCGAACGTCTCCAGCGAGAACGATACGTTGTCGGCGAGCCGTTGCAGGAGCTCGGTAAATTCAGGCGTGAACGCGTCCTTGTACAAGGAGACGTAGAGCATGACGCCCACCACCTGCCCTCGCACCAACAGCGGAAAACCGGCGCCCGATCTGGAGCCCTCCCGGCGGGCCTTGGCGTGGAATGCCGCGGCCCTCGGATCCGCAAGATAGTCGTTGAAGATGCAGGCCTGGCCGGTGCGGAACGTGATGCCGCAGACACCGCGCCCTTCCGGATGCGCTTCATTGATCGACAGGGTGACCTGACGCGCGCTCTGGCCGGTCGGACCGGCGCCGGCCACGATATCCATGAAATCGCTGCCCGGCCTTGCCAACGCGATGGTGGTGGAGGTGAACCTGCCGCCTGTTGCCGCCGCCTCGCAAACCAGTTGATACAGTTCGTCGCGCGATCCCGCCCGAACGATCGCTTCATTGGTCGCGCTCAGCGCCGCGAGCATGCGTGTCAGGCTCTCCTTCTGCTGCTCGGTCTTCGCCTTCTCGTCGGTGCGATCGAAACTTTCGAGCGCAAAAGACACATTGTCGGCCAGCCGCTGCAGCAGCTCGGCAAACTCCGCGGTAAACGTTTCCGTCTGCGAGGAAATGAACAGCATCACACCGACGATCCGCTCCTCGACCAGCAACGGAAACGCGGCGCCCGACCTTGCACCGTCGCTGTTGATGACCTGATCGAACGCATCGTTCCGCGGGCCTGCCAGGAAATCGTTATTGATGCAGGCCTGCCGGGAACGGAACGCCGTCCCGCAGACCCCGCGACCTCCCGGCACAGCCGCGCTGGTCGAGACCTTCAGACGGCGGGCGTTTTCCGCCGTCGGCCCGGCCGAGGCAACCATGTTGAAGGAATCGCTGTCAGGCCTGACGAGAAGGATGCTGGTCGAATTGAACCGGCCACCGTGTGCCGCGGCCGTGCATACCAATTCGAACATTTCGGTGCGCGACCTGGCCCGCATGATCGCTTCATTGGTCGCGCTGAGCGCCGCGAACATCCGCGTCAACCGTTCTTTCTGTTCGTCGGCTTTCGCCTTGGCGTTGGCGCGTTCAAAGTTTTCGAGGGCGAACGAGACGTTTTCCCCGATCCGCGCCAGCAGCGCGATGATCTCCTCATCCGCCGCCCATGCCTTGCCGACAAAGAACATCACGACGCCGACGCTCTGTCCGGCCTTGATCAGGGGCACGGCGACGCAGGCGACGACGCCGGCCTCGCGTCCGGCCTGCTGCCACGGGCCACCCTGCGAGATGTCGTGGTTGACGCACAGCCGCTGCGTCCGGTACGCCTGACCGGCAACGCCCCTGCCGTAGTCATTGTCGGCATCGATCGAGAAGCGCGTCCGGGTCAGCAGATCCAGGCTCTCGCCGCTGCCGGCCGCAGGCTTCAGCCAGATCGAATGCGGCTCTGACAGCAGGACCACCGTCGCGACCGACTTTCCGCTGTAAACGGCGGCATCGCAAACGCGCTGGTAAAGCTCCTGTTCGGTCTTGGCACGAAGGATCGCTTCATTGGTCGCGCTGATGGCGCCGAACATCCGGTTCAGACGCCGCATCGTCCGCTCGCCATCCTTGCGCGCCGCTTCATGATCGAAATTGTCGAGGGCGAATGAAAGGTTCGCCGACATGCGTTCGAGCAATGCGACGACCGGGGCGTCGATCGACCCGGCTTCGCGCCGCGTGACGAGGAAGACGCCGATGCTGCGGCCGTTGCGGGTCAGCGGCAACCCGACGGCCGCGCCGACCTGTCCGGCAGCGGCACCCTGGCGCCAGGCCAGCGAATGCGCGTCGTTGAGATAATCGTTGCTGACGCAGAGCTTCTGATCGCGAAAGGCCTGCCCGCAAACCCCGGAGCCCTCAGGCGTATCCGCCACGATCGAAATGTCGATGCCGCGCAGCCTTGCGGTGTCTTCGCCGAAACCGGCCGCAAACCGCAGCAGATTGGTATGAGGGTCCAGCAAAAAGACGGCCGTCGCCAAGAAGTCCCCGCTGGAGAAAGCGGCTTCACAGACCTTTTCGTACAGTTCTTCCGGCGATCTTGCGTACAGGATCGCTTCGTTAGTCGCATTCAACGCTGCAAATGTACGCGCGATACTGGTCTTCACGGCTCTCGAGCTCCCAGCAGACAATACGGGCCTGCTGCCCCACGGAAATTTATGCGCGAAAGACGCCTAAATGGTCGTTATTGGCGGCCGGAAGTTGCGATTCAGAGTAAATGACCGCCCAACATCGCAAGCCCGTTCTCCGAAGAACTACGGTTCCGTTCACGATTTGTCAGCCATGAGAGCGACGGCGCGTCCGCGAGTAACGCCCTCTGCGACGGTAGCCAATTTTCGTCAGATGAAATCCGAACCGCGCGAGCCCGCCTCACGGGCATGCCGGTACGGACATTCTGCCCTTGCTCTCATGCCACCGCTTTGAGACCATGCTTCGACAACAACAAGCAAGACCCGCTGCTCGCGGGCATTCGATGAGGAAAACCCATGCCGATCGTCCAGGCCGACCGTCTCACACGCATCGGCGCGGCACTGCTCAGGGCTGTCGGCGCATCGGACGAGGAAGCCAAAGCGGTCGCTATCGGCTGCGTCAACGCGAACCTCGCCGGCCACGATTCCCACGGTATCATCGCAATCCCGACCTATATCGACCGCGTCAAGGCCGGCCACATCGTGCCCGGAGCGAAGTGGACCATCGTGCAGGAATCGCCGACCACGACCGTGATCGACGGCCACTGGGGTTTTGGGTTTCACGTTAATGCCAAGGCGATGGCGCTGACGATCGAGAAGGCGAAGACCGCGAACGTCGCCGCCTGCACGGTGTTTCGCCAAAGCCATGTCGGTCGGCTCGCCGCCTATCCATTGATGGCGATGCAGGAGGGCATGATCGGCATTGCGACCGCCGACTCCGGCCGCTCGCCGAAGATCGTGGCGCCGTTCGGCGGCCGCGAGGCACGGCTCGGCACCAACCCGATCTCGATTGCCGTTCCCTCCGACCTCGACGCGCCGTTTTATCTTGACATGGCAACCTCCGCCGTCGCCGCCGGCAAGATTGCGCTGGCCGTGTCGCGCAACGAGGAAATCCCGAAGGGTTGGATCGTCGATGCCGAGGGACGGCACACCACCGACCCCAGGGAGTACAGGAAGGGCGGCGCCCTGCTGCCGCTCGGCGGCAGCGAGGGTTACAAGGGCAGCGGCCTTGCCGCGATGGTCGAGGTGTTGTGCGGGCTGCTCACCGGGCTGGGCTTCGGCGTCGAGCCGACCGGCCGCCACAATGACGGATGCTTCATGGCGGTGTTCAACGTCGCGGCGTTCCGCCCGCTGAAGGATTTCAAGAAGGAAGTCGCCGAATTCGCGCGCTATCTGAAAGAGACGCCAACGTCCGAAGGTTCCACCGGCGTGTTCTATCCGGGTGAGGTCGAGTATATCCGCGAGCAGCAGCGCAAGGTTTCCGGCATCGAAATCGAGGACGCGACCTGGGACAAATTGCGCGCGCTGGCCGGCGAGTACAAGCTCGCAGCCGAACTCGATCTGACATGAAGCCACGCTTGGCCGATACAGGGAGAACGATATGACACGGCAAATGGCGATGGTCGGCTTCCTGCAGGCGCAGAACTGCACCAATTTGCCGAGTTCGTGGCGGCACCCGGAATCGCGCGACGATTCGATGTCGGCCGATTACTATCAGGAGATCGCCCGGATTCTGGAAGCCGGTAAATTCCACATGGCGTTCTTCGACGATCGCCTGGCGATGCCGGACCGCTACGGCAACGACCACGCCCACACGGTCGAATACGGCATCCGCTGCGTGAAGATGGATCCGATCGTGGTGCTGACCACGATGGGCATGGTCACCGAGAAACTCGGATTGGCCTCGACCTGCTCGACCACCTATTTCGAGCCGTTCGACGTCGCGCGCCGCTTCGCCACGCTCGATTTGATGACAGGCGGACGCGCGGGGTGGAACGTCGTCACCTCGCTCAATGACGGCGAGGCTCACAACATGGGCAAGGATGCCCATCTCGAGCATGACTACCGCTACGACCGCGCCGACGAATTCATGGAAGTCGTGCTCGGCCATTGGGACACCTGGGAAGACGGCTCGCTGATCATGGACAAGAACAGCGGCCGCTTCGCCGATCCGGCCAAGGTCAGGCGGCTCGACCACAAGGGCCAATTCTTCAAGTCGCGCGGTCCATTCACCGTGCCACGCTCGGCGCAGGGCCATCCCGTCATCATCCAGGCCGGCGCGTCCGGCCGCGGCCAGCGCTTTGCGGGACGATGGGGCGAGGTGATTTTCACCGCCGCGCGCAACGTGGCCGCCGCCAAGGAGGGCTATGCCGCGGTCCGCAACGAAGCGGCGAAGGCCGGCCGCGATCCCGACCAGATGTTCCTCTGCAACCTCACCACACCCGTCTGCGGCGCGACCAGGAGCGAGGCCGAGGACAAGATGGCGGTCATCAACAAGCTGCCGCTGCAGATCGACGCGCTGTCGCTGCTCGCGGAAGCCTTGAATTACGACTTCGCCTCCAAGCCGCTCGACGAGCCCCTGACAACAGAAGAGCTCAAGAGCATGCAGGGCATCCTGGGCATTCGCGACGGCGTGCTCAAGAATTCAGGCAAGGCCAATCCCAGCGCGCGCGACTTCGTCACCTTCTCCGGCCGCGGCCAGGTGCAGGACGCGATCGTGGGCGGCCCGAAGGAGATTGCGGACAAGTTGGAGGAGATGTTCGTCGAGCGCGGCTGCGACGGCTTTGTCATCGCGGCCACCATCGTGCCCGGCTCCTACGCCGACTTCGTCAAGCATATCGTGCCGGAATTGCAGCGCCGCGGCCTGTTTCACAAGGATTATGCCGGCAAGACGTTGCGCGAGAATCTCGGCCTGCCGCGCACCAAAGCCGGCGCCTGGAAAACCAGGCCTCAGGCCGCAGCCGAATAAAACAAAGGACACTTCATGCGTTGGCTCAAATTCACCGCCGCCGGCAACACATCCTGGGGCCTCGTCGAGGGCGACAAGGTCGTATCAGTCAGCGGCGACCCCTTCGGCGAATGGCAGCGCGGCGCGCAAACCCACGCACTCAGCGAAGTGAAGATCGAACTGCCGCTGATCCCGCGCACGTTCTATTGCGTCGGGCTGAACTATCTGAAGCATCTGAAGGAAGCCGCCGACAAGGCCGGCACGGTTCCGAACGTGCCTGATCGTCCCGAGATCGGCTACCGCGCGCAGAACGCCCTGATCGCCCATGATGAAGACGTGGTGATCCCGGCAACCGCGACCGAGAAAATCCACTACGAAGGAGAACTGGTCGTCGTCATCGGCAAGAAGGCAAAACACCTGACCGAAGCCGACGCGATGTCCTGCGTGTTCGGCTACACCATCGGCAACGACGTCAGCGAACGCACCTGGCAGAAGGCCGATCGCTCGCTGTGGCGATCCAAGAACGCCGACACCTTCAAGCCGATGGGGCCCTGGATCGAAACCGACGTCGACCTCGACCGGATGGAGACCGCGATCCGGGTCAACGGCAAGGAAACCGGCCGCTTCCGCACCAACGAGATGATCTTCAGCATCGTGCCGTTCATCGTCGAGCTGACGAAATATTTCACGCTGTGGCCGGGCGACGTGATCTGGATGGGCACCGACGGCGCCTCGCCGGATCTGAAGGCCGGCGACGTGGTCGAGATCGACATCACCGGCATCGGCACCCTGCGCAACAGGTTCGTGGCGGATAAACGCTAGAGCGTTTTCCAGCGAAGTGGACACCGGTTCGCGTCAAGAAAACGCGTCAAAACAAGAATCTGGGGCGCCTACTCGATCTTGATCCCGGCGTCCTGAATCACCTTGCGCCAGCGCGTTTCCTCGACGCTGAAATAGCGGTCGAGTGCTTCGGGCGGCTCCGCCACCATGACAAGCCCTTCGTTGACGCCGAGCTTCTTGAATGCCTCCGACTGGACGGCCTTGGCGGCCGATTTGTTCAGGAGGCCGATGATGTCAGGCGGAGTTTTGGCGGGCGCGTACACGCCATACCAGGCCTCGGCCGCGTAGCCGGGAACGCCGGCTTCCGACACCGTCGGCAATTCCGGGAAGGCCGGCGAGCGCTCGGCCGACGTCACCGCGATTGCGCGCAACTGGCCGGCCGCGACCAGCGAGGCAGCGCTGGCGACCGTGGTGAAGATCACCTGGATCTGTCCGCCGAGCAGGTCGGTGATCGCGGGCGCCGCCCCCTTGTAGGGCACGGTGGTCAGGTTGACCTTGGCTATGTGCTTGAACAGTTCGCCGGCCAGATGCGCCGAGGTGCCGGTGCCATAGGTTCCGTACGACAATTTATTGGGCTCGGCCTTGGCCACCGCAATCAGGTCGGCAATCGATTTGATCGGCGACGCCGGATTGACCACGACGAGGTTGAAGGAACGCGCGATCAACGCAACCGCCGCAAAATCCTTATGCGCATCGTAAGGCAGCTTCGCGTTCAGGCTTGGATTGACCGCGTTGGCAAAGGTTGCCATCAACAGCGTGTAACCGTCAGGCGCGCTGGCCGCGACCGACTGCGTGCCGATGATGGTGCCCGCGCCCGGCTTGTTCTCGATGATGATGGAAGCGCCAAGATCTTTTGCCATCTCCTGCGCCAGCGTCCGCGCGATCACGTCAGTGCCGCCGCCCGGTGCAAACGGCACGACGATCCTGATGGTCCGGTCAGGATAGGCTGCGAAGGCCTTCGCGCTCGACGGGACGGAAACCGCGACTAATAGCGCGAGCAACGCAACAAGGCTTTTCGTGTGGCGCCGAATTCTCATGTTCGCATCCACCAAAGTTCGCGGTCGATCAGGGCCGCATACCCATAAACCTGGCGGCGCCCCACATCGATATTGAAGCCCAAGACCGGTAGCGCCTAAACCGCGGTCGCCTTGGCGAACTCGACATAGATTTCGCGCAGCCGATCGGTCATCGGGCCGGGCTTGCCGGTCGCGACTTTCTTGCCGTCGATCGATACCACCGCCTGCACGAACACGGAGGCGCTGGTGATGAAAGCTTCCTTCGCGGCCAGCGCTTCTTCCACCGTAAAGGCGCGCTCCTCGATCCGGAGCTGGCGTTCTTCGGCCAGCTTGACCACCGCCTTGCGGGTGCAGCCCGGCAAGATCTCGCTGCCGTTCTGCCGCGTCACCAGGACATCGTCCTGCGTCAGGATGAATGCCGAGGACGAGCCGCCCTCGGTGACCTTGCCGTCCTCGATCATCCAGGCTTCGCCGGCGCCGGCCGCGGCCGCCGCCTGCTTGGCCAGCACCTGCGCCAGCAGCGCCACGCTCTTGATGTCGCGGCGGGTCCAGCGCAGATCGGGCACGGTGATGACGGCAATGCCGGTCTTGGCCGACGGTGCGTTGATGATGTCTTTCACGGAGGTAAACATGACCAGCGTCGGCTTGACGCCCTTTGGAAACGCAAAATCGCGGCCGGTGTCGGCGCCACGTGTCACTTCCAGATAGACCATGCCGTTGACGAGATTGTTGCGCGACACCAGTTCCTTCTGGATCTCCTGAATCCGTTCGATGGTCTCCGGCAGCGCCAGCTCGATCTCGCCGACCGAACGCTCCAGCCGCGCCAAATGCGAGGCATTGTCGATCAGCTTGCCGTCGAGCACGGCCGCGACCTCATAGATGCCATCGGCGAACAGGAATCCGCGGTCGAGAATCGACACCTTGGCGTCGGCCATGGGCACGAATGAACCGTTGACGTAGGCGATCTGTTCCAAGCGGAGTCTCCTGAGAGCGCGAAGAGGGATTGAGGACTCATATACGCAAATTGCTAATGCGGATAAACCCTCAACGTCATTCCGGGGCGCGCCCTTTGGCGCGAGCCCGGAATCCATACTCCCGATCGTGGTTATGGATTTCGGGCTCGCGCTTCGCGCGCCCCGGAATGACGGTCAGGCTTAATGCGACAGAATCTTCGACAAAAATTTCTGCGCGCGGTCGCTGCGCGGCTTGCCGAAGAAGTCGTCCTTCAGTGCATCCTCGACGATCTCGCCCTGGTCCATGAAGATCACGCGATGCGCCACCTTGCGGGCAAAGCCCATTTCGTGGGTCACGACCATCATGGTCATGCCCTCGCGGGCCAGATCGACCATCACGTCGAGCACTTCGCTGATCATTTCGGGGTCGAGCGCCGAGGTCGGCTCGTCGAACAGCATGGCGATCGGATCCATCGCCAGCGCGCGTGCAATCGCCACGCGCTGCTGCTGTCCGCCGGACAGTTCGGCCGGGTATTTGTTGGCATGAACCTTCAATCCGACGCGGTCGAGCAGCTTGGCGGCCTTGGCCATCGCCTCGTCGTGGGACCGGCCCAGTACCTTCTCCTGCGCCAGGCACAGATTCTCGATGATCTTCAGGTGCGGGAACAGTTCAAAATGCTGGAACACCATGCCGACGCGGGCGCGCAGCTTGGGCAGGTCGGTCTTCGGATCATTGACCTTGATGCCGTCGAGGATGATGTCGCCCTCCTGGATCGGCTCCAGCGCGTTGACGCATTTGATCAGCGTCGACTTGCCCGAGCCCGACGGGCCGCACACCACGACCACTTCGCCCTTGGCGACCTTGGTCGTGCAGTCCTTCAGCGCCTGGAAGGTCGACCCGTACCATTTACTGACGTGATTGATCTCGATCATGCGCGTTCCCTAACGAACAATACTGATACGCGCCTGCAGGCGCCGGACGCCAAACGAGGCGACGCAGGAAATCGTGAAATAGACCACCGCCGCGAACAGGTACATCTCGACCAGCCGGCCGTCGCGCTGCGCAACCTTGCTCGCAGCGCCGAGGAAATCCGGCATCGACAGCACGTAGACCAGCGAAGTGTCCTGGAACAGCACGATGGTCTGGGTCAGCAGCACCGGCAACATGTTGCGGAACGCCTGCGGCAGCACGACGTAGCGCATGGTCTGGGCGTAGGTCATGCCGAGCGCATTGGCTGCGGCAGGCTGGCCCTTGGAGATCGACTGGATGCCGGCGCGCATGATCTCGGAAAAATACGCCGCCTCGAACATGATGAAGGTGACGAGCGCGGAGGTGAAGGCGCCGACGCTGATCGGACGCGACGCGCCGGTCAGCCATTGCCCGAGATAGGGCACCAGAAAATAGAACCAGAAGATCACCAGCACCAGCGGCAGTGACCGCATGAAGTCGACGTAAAGCCCGGCGATCCGGCCGAGCACCTTGAAACCGGACAGCCGCATCAGCGCGATCAGCGTACCGAAGATGATCCCGCCGAGCGCAGAGAGCGCGGTCAGGGTCAGCGTAAACGCCATGCCGTCGAGAAACAGGTAGCCGAGCGAACGGCGGATGACGTCGAAATCGAAACTGGCGAACATGCGCTATTTCCCCGTGATATAGCCGGGGATCGCCAGGCTGCGTTCGAGGAAGCGCATGCCGGTGACGACGACGATGTTGATCAAGAGATACATCACGGTCGCGGCGGTGAAAGCCTCGAACACCTGGAACGAGAATTCCTGCATCGATCGCGCCTGGCCGGTCAGCTCGATCAGGCCGATGGTGATCGCGACCGCCGTGTTCTTGATGGTGTTGAGGAACTCCGAGGTCAGCGGCGGCATGATGATTCGAAATGCAATCGGCAGCAATACGTAGCGATAACCTTGAAACGTCGTCAGCCCGAGCGCAGTCGCGGCCTGTTTTTGTCCGCGCGGCAGCGAGGCGATGCCGGCGGCCAGTTGCACGGCGACGCGCGCCGACATGAACAGGCCGACCCCGATCGCCGCGGTATAGAACGGCGCGTTAGGCATCTGCTTCAGCCACAGCCCCCAGCTCCGCGGCAGCAGTTCCGGCAGCACGAAGAACCAGAGGAAAAGCTGCACCAGAAGCGGCATGTTGCGGAAGAATTCGACCCAGGCGAAGCCGATCCAGTAGGCGGTCTTCGATGGCAGCGTCCGCAACACGCCGACGATCGAGCCGAATATCAGCGCGATGATCCAGGCGAAGATCCCGGTCTGGATGGTCAGCCACAGCCCCGACAGCAGCATATCGAAATAGGTGCCGGTCCCGCCCGGGGCCGGCTCGAAGAAGATGCTCCAGTTCCAATTGTAATTCACGAAGGCCTACCGTCCGCTACGTCGCCGAAACGTGCCCATGCAATGGTTGGGCCATTGCATGGGCAGAAGCACTTGTTTGCTTATTTGTAGGCGTCCGGATCCGGCGAATCCGACGGCTTGGCGTACTGGTTCTTCAGCTCCGCGCTCATCGGCGAGTTCAGGTTCAGGCCCTTCGGCGGGATCTTCTGGGTGAACCACTTGTCGTAGATCTTCTGGCCCTCGCCGCCCTTATAGAGCGCTGATGTGGCGGCATCGACCACCTTCTTGAAGGCCGGGTCGTCCTTGCGCAGCATGATGCCGTAGGGCTCCGGCTTCGAGAACGCGTCCTTGGAGATCACGTAGTCATCCGGCGCTTTCGAGCCGGCAACCAGGCTCGCCAGCAGGATGTCGTCCATCACGAACGCCACCGCGCGGTCGGTCTCGACCATCAGGAAGGCTTCGGCGTGGTCCTTGGCCGGAATGATGTTGGCGCCCAGCTTCTTTTCCGCATTGGCTTCGGTCAGCTGCTTGATGTTGGTGGTGCCCGATGTCGAAACCACCGCCTTGCCCTTCAGATCGTCGATCGAGTTGATCTTGCTCGACTTCTTCGAGACGTAGCGGCTCGCGGTCAGGAAGTGGGTATTGGTGTAGGCGATCTGCTTCTGGCGCTCGGCGTTGTTGGTGGTCGAGCCGCATTCCAGATCGATGGTGCCGTTGGCCAGCAGCGGAATCCGGGTCGACGACGTCACCGGATTGAGCTTGACCTCGAGCTTGTCGAGCTTGAGCTCCTTCTTCACGGCATCGACGATCTTGTAGCAGATGTCCATGGCGTAGCCGACCGGCTTCTGGCTGTCATCGAGATAGGAGAAGGGAATCGACGAATCCCGGAAGCCGAGCGTGATGGCCCCGGTATCCTTGATGTTCTTCAACGTTCCGGTGAGTTCCTGCGCCATCGCCGGCGTGGCGCACAACGCGCCGGCCAGCAGACAGCCGATAATATGACGGTGTTTCACGTAACTTCTCCCTCTATTGGTTTGAAATTCATCATCCACTCGATCTCGACGACCTGGAAGGTGATTTGGCCGACGATCTCGAGGCGGTCCTTTCCTGATTGCCCCCATCGTGTCCGGCACTATACCTGCATAACTCGGACCAAAACAGATTTAGCGACCGCTGGCTATTCGTCCTATCTCTAAAGGCGACCATTGACAAAGGCAGCGCCCATTTGTCACCGCCGACCGCCGTCAGCCCCTTGCGGCCGGAGGCTGCCACCGTGCTCTCGCAAAGCCAGGCGACGCCGCGGCCGGCGAGCGCCATTTCGCACAGCACGTCCGACATGTCGCTTTCGATCACCCGGGTGCCGGAAACCGGGGCATTTTCCAGGATGAGATCAACCAGGCGCGCAAAATACACGCCCGGCGAGTACATCAGAAGCGGCACCGGATGCGTCGGCCGGCCGGGCAGCGAGGCACTCCCCTTCGTCACCAGCGCCTGGCTGGCATAGGGCCGCAGGAATTCGGTGCCGAGGATCGCACGTTCATAGCGGTCCGGATCGAGATGGATCGGCTGCTGGGCGTGGTGGTAGCAGATCATCAGGTCGACATTGTTCGAGACCAGCGAGGTGACGAGGTCGTGGATATTGCCGACCACGACCGAGCAGCTCAGGCGCCGCTCCTGCGACCAGAGCTGCCACCAATGCGGCAGGCGGGAAGTCGCCATCGCAAACGGCAGCGCGATCCTGATATGTTCGTGACGCCGAACCGGCTTGCCGCCCAGCTCCACCCGCGCGTCCAGCATCTGCCGCAGCAGCTCGCCGGCATGTTCGCGAAACCGCTCGCCCTGCGGCGTCAATTGGGTCGGATAGACGCTGCGGTCGATCAGGTCGAAGCCGAGCCAGGCCTCCAGCGATTTGATCCGGCGGCTGAACGCAGCCTGTGAGGTATTTCGTCGCTCGGCCGCCCGCGTAAAGTTGCCGGTCTCGGCCACCATCAAAAAATCCTGCAGCCAGCGCAGCTCCATCACGCACCTTGCCTGGACGCGTGGCGCCGCCGCGCCGGCCTGCGGCGCCTCTCCAGGCGGCGCAAGGCAGCGAACAGCGTCGGGTGCTCGTTGCCGGTCAAGAATGTGATCCCCCATGCGCGGAACCTAGCCAATCGGCACGCGCCTTGACCAATGCAAGCTTTGCATCGCGGCGCCCGGCCGTCGCCGAAAGGTCCATCCCGATCAATCGGCGCCCTGTCATAACCCGGCCCGCAACCCGCCAAAAACGCCACCCATCGCTAGCGTGCTACGCCGCGGCCGATGATGCAAGTTTTGCATTATGCGACCTTCGCATCAGTGGCGGCGAGTGAACGGCCTAGTCTGGCGGTGCCCACACCATCCCATTCGTCCCGGTCAAGCGTTTCGATCGGGCGGCCGTTTCAAAAAGAGACATCGAAATGAAAATTTGCGTACTCGGCGCCGGCGTCATCGGCCTCACCACAGCATGGCGCCTCGCCGAAGCCGGACATGATGTCACCGTCGTCGACCGCAACGTTTCCACCGGAGCAGACGCCAGCGCTGCGAATGGCGGCCAGCTCAGCTACGCCTTCGTGGCGCCGCTGGCCTCGCCGGCGCTGCTGATGAAGCTTCCATCGCTATTGATGTCGAAGGGCTCGCCCATTCGCATTCGGCCCGGATTGGACCCTGCTTTGGTGGCGTGGGGCGTGCGTTTCCTGCTGGCCTGCCGCTCGAACGCCGTGCAAGAGACCATTGGCGCCCAACTTGCGCTCGCCACCTTGAGCCGGAGCGAGTTGGCGCAGCTGTCCGAGGCCCTTGGGCTCGCGTTCGGATTGAGGACCGCGGGCAAGCTCGTCGTATTCCGGACAGGCAAGGAATTCGACACGGCGCGAGGCGCAATTGCCAGGATGGGCACCGGTGATGATCAGCAACAGGTTCTGACACCTGCCGAGTGCCTGGCGCTGGAGCCTGGGCTCAAACTCGACGTGCGCGAGCTCGCGGGCGGGGTTTACACGGCCTCCGAGCAGGTCGGCGATTGTGCGGCGTTCTGCGCCGGGCTCACGGCCCGCATGAAGCAGCGAAGCAACATCGAATGGCTGCTGGGCGCGCCGGTGGTTGGGCCGGTCAGGTCCGACGGCCGCCTCTGCGCGGTCGAGACCACGAAAGGGCGTGTGCAGGCGGACCGCTTTGTGCTGTGCATGGGCGCGGCATCGCGTGCCTTTGCGCGCGCTTGCGGATTCTATCTGCCGATCTATCCGGTCAAAGGATACAGCATCACCCTGACACCGCCTGACGATACCCACGCGCTGCGCCACAGCGTCACCGATATGGAACGCAAGCTGGTGTTCGCGCCGCTCACGTCCGGCGAAAGGACGACGATAAGAGTCGCGGGCATCGCCGACCTCGAGAGTGATGATGCCAGGATCGATGTCGGGCGCATCGACACGCTGCGCCACGCTTCAGCCGAGTTGCTCGGTATCGACGCCGGCGGCGACGTCCAGCCCTGGTGTGGGCTGCGCCCGATGACGCCCGACAGCCGGCCGATCATCGGCTGGTCGCCGCTTGATGGCCTGTTCATCAATTCAGGCCACGGCATGCTCGGTTGGACGCTTGCCTGCGGCAGCGCGCGGCTGACGGCGGATTTGATTGATCGCAAGCGGCCGGCGATCGAAGGCGGACCCTTCGCCTTGCACCGCGCGGCTTGAAGCGGCAACGGCTGCTAGCCGGTGACTTTAGCCGACGCGACGATCTGGGCCAGCACCGGCGCAATGTAGCGACGAAACTGTTCGGGATTCTCGCTCATCGGAAAATGGCCGAGCTGCTCCATGATGGTGACATGGGCGCCCCTGATCGCCGCCGCCGTGCGCTTGGTGTCTTCCGGCGTGCAGGAGAAGTCATATTCGCCGGTGAGCAGAAACAGCGGGCAGACATCAGTGTCGATGTTCTCGACCTGGCCGCGCAGATCGCCGTCGACCCGATAAAAATAAAGATCGCCCTTGAAGACGCCGGGTCCGCCCTGCTTGTAACCCCATAGCGTCTCGGTCAGCGCCGCTTGCGGGCCCTGCGGCGCAATCAGACCCGACACCAGCGCCGCGCAGACTTCGCCGCCATGGACGTCGGGGCGGTTGAGCCATGTGGTATCGTACCACGGCGCCTGGAAATCAGCCGCTTCCAGGCCAATCAACGCCCGGAATTCGGCGGCGTGATCGATCGCCAGATTGAGCACGATGCGGCCGCCGATCGAGCAGCCCATCACCACCGGCTTGTCGAGCTTCAGCGCCTTGCAGAAGGCGCGGATGGTTTCGGTGTAGCGCGCCGTGGTGAGCTGATATTCGTCGCCGTTCCAGCTGGCCGGCGGATTGGATTTGCCGTGCCAGGGCATGTCGAACGCGATGATCCGAAAATGCTTCGCAAACTCCGCGTCGGCCAGCAGATGCCGCCATTGCCGCGCATCCGAACCCGCGGTGTGCAGGCACACCAGCGGAATGCCGGCGCCGTTTTCCTCGAAATAGATGCGATGCATTTCGCCGCCGATGTCAACATGGACATAGCGGCCGATCATCGGCTCGACATAGCCGCTCATGGTGCCGCCACCGCGAAGTGCTGCCGCGGCAACGCCAGCACATCCTTGAAATATTGCAGATGCGTCATGAAGGGATGCAGATCGCCCTCGATAGTAGCCTCGCCGCGCTTGGTCAGGGCGAGCAGATCATGCCAGCCCGGCCGCGGCGCGGGTTGCCAGTACGCCGACCAGGCGGCCGGTGAAGCGCGATAGGCAAACCGCCAGGAGCGCATCAGCACCGGCGCCGATGTCAAATCGACGATACGGCCGGCACGGATCGAGGCGTGAAGAGGATGGCCGGTCGGTCCGAGCAGACACTCGCAGTCGAGAAACCGGCCGCGAACGATCAGCTCCGGCGTCTGTTCGAGCAGCGCGGGGATTGTCGCGAATGCTTTGAGGACCGCATTGTCGGTCGCGTTCGAAGCTGAACTCATGCGCTCCAGGGGGTTTCCGGCAATAACGGCATCGGGGTGAACGGAACCCTGCCGTCATATCGTGATATGAACCTTGCGACCATGGAACGTTCGGGCCATGGCGGCACGGCGTTGACGCCGTGCAACCATGCTTGCCGCACACGTGCGACCCGGTAAATTCCGTATCTCGGGATGCCGCGGCAGACCAATTGTCGCAGATGTCAATTCCAGCCAATTGCTGAGCCGATTGCATACGTTAGCGCGGTCAATGCGCTTTTCTTCGCCTGCGTTTTCAGAGAAGATTGTAGGCATCAAAGACCAACAAAGCGGCCTCGCTTCCAACGGGGCCGCAAGGGAGAGTTTGAGATGTCGAGACCAAGCCGTTTGATGTTCGCTGTCGCCGCCGTCGGCATGCTGATTTCCGCCGCCGCCGGCGCGCAGGAATATCCCACCAAGCCGATCACCCTGATCGTGCCGTGGCCCGCGGGCGGATCGACCGACCTCACGATGCGCGCAATCGCCGAAAGCGCCTCCAAGATTCTCGGCCAGCCGATCGCGATCGACAACAAGGCGGGCGGCGGCGGCACCGTCGGACCGGCCACCATGGCGGCCGGAGCCAAGCCCGATGGCTACACCATCGCGCAGCTACCGATTACCGTGTTCCGCCTGCCGCTGATGCAGGAAGTATCCTGGGATCCGTCCAAGGATTTCTCCTACATCATCCACCTCACCGGTTATACCTTCGGTGTCACCACCAATGCCGAGTCGCAGTTCAAGACCTGGAAGGACGTCGTCGACTTCGCCAAACAGAATCCCGGCAAGGTGACCTACGCGACCCCGGGCGCCGGAACCTCGCTGCATATCGGCATGGAACAGATCGCGACGCTCGCCGGCATCAAGCTGACGCAGGTGCCGTTCAAGGGCGGCGCGGAGACCAACGCCGCCGTGCTTGGCCAGCACACCATGCTGCAGGCGGATTCGACCGGATGGCGTCCGCTGGTCGACGCCGGCAAGTTGCGGCTGCTGATGGTGTGGACCTCGGCGCGCTCGCCTAATTTTCCCAACGTGCCGACGCTGAAGGAACTCGGCTATCCCATGGTCTATGACTCGCCGTTCGGCATCGCCGGACCGAAGGGCATGGACCCGAAGATCGTCGCCAAGCTGCACGACGCCTTCAAGAAGGCCCTCGAGGACCCGGCCGTGATCGCAACGCTCGCGAAATACGACATGGTGCCGAATTACAAGAACACCGAGGACTACAAGAAGTTCGTCGTCGAGGTCACCAATTCCGAACGCAAAGTGATCGACTCACTCGGGCTGGCGAAGAAGTAGCATAGACCATCCTCGTGTCCGGACGCGGTGCGGCGCAAAGCGCTGCTCCGCAGAGCCGGGACCCACAACACAGCAAGACCGACCCCGGCTCTGCAGCGCCGTCGCCATAGCGTGTGGAAGACACACGTAAACGCGCTTATGGTGCTGCGCAGTCCGGGGAACGGCTGAGAGAACAATCCATGAGCAATAACAGCAACGTCAAATTCCGCTTCAACAATTCCGAATTGTGGGGTGGATTGATCGGGCTCGGGCTCGGCCTTTTCGTCATCCGGTCCGGGCTCAATCTGAAACTGGGCACCATCAACGATCCCGGCTCCGGCTACGTGCTGTTCTACACCGGCATCCTGATGTGCCTGTTCGCGGCATCGATCATCATTGCGTCGCTCACCGAGGGCGGACCGACTTTCGGTTCGCGCTGGGAGAATGCGCGCTGGACCAAACCGCTGATCGTCATCGCCTCCCTCACCGCGTTCGCCTTCTCGCTCGATACGTTCGGCTTTCTGCTGTCGTCGATCCCGTTGATGGTGCTGCTGTTGCGGCTGATAGATCCGGTGCGCTGGTCGCTGGCGATCCCGATCGCCGTCATCGCCCCGCTCGGCATGTGGTGGATTCTGAAACGTTTGCTTTTGATCCAGCTGCCTTCGGGCATCTTCGAAATCGGTTGACCGCGACATGGACACGATCATCAACGTCGCGCACGGTTTCGGCATCGCTCTGCTGCCGGTCAACCTGGTCTATTGCTTCATCGGCGTCTTCATCGGCACGCTGGTCGGCGTGCTCCCCGGCATCGGGCCGATCTCGGCGATGTCGCTGTTGCTGCCGGTCACGCTGTCGGGAACGCCGGAATCCGGCATCATCATGATGGCCGGCATCTATTACGGCTCGATGTATGGCGGCTCGACCACGTCGATCCTGGTCAACATCCCCGGGGAAGCGGCTTCCGTCGTCACCTGCATCGACGGCCACCAGATGGCGAAACAAGGCCGCGCGGGTCCGGCGCTCGGCATCTCGGCGTTCGGCTCCTTCATCGCCGGTACCTTCGCGCTGATCGCCTTGATGCTGGTGGCGCCGTCGCTGGCCAGCGTCGCGATCGCGTTCGGACCGGCTGACTATTTCAGCCTGATGGCGCTGGGCCTCGTGGTGCTGACCTTCCTCACGCAGGGATCGATGGCGAAGGCGCTGCTGATGGCCTGCATCGGCATCGTACTTGGCCTGATCGGGCTGGACAGCATCACGGCGCAGCCCCGCCTGACCTTCGGCCGGATTGAATTGATCGATGGCATCGGCCTCGTCCCCGTGGTGATGGGCCTGTTCGGCGTCGCCGAGGTGCTGCTCAACACCGAGCACATCATCAAGCGCGACATCATCAACGCCAAGATCACGCAGCTATTTCCCAGCAAGGAAGACTGGAAGGCCAGCACCGGGCCGGTCGCACGCGGAACCGTTCTCGGATTCTTCCTCGGCATCCTGCCGGGCGGCGGCGCTGTGATCTCGTCATTTGCGTCCTACGCGCTGGAGAAGCGGCTGTCGAAAACGCCGGAGCGTTTTGGCAATGGCGCGATCGAAGGCGTGGCGGGACCTGAAGCCGCCAACAACGCCGCGGCCGGCGGCGCCTTCATTCCGCTGATGACGCTGGGCATCCCGCCAAACGTGGTGATGGCGCTATTGTTGGGGGCGTTCGTGATTCACGGCCTGCAGCCCGGACCGCTGCTGATCACGCAGAACCCGGGTCTGTTCTGGGGCATCGTCGCCAGCATGTATATCGGCAATTTGATGCTGCTGGTGCTCAATCTGCCGCTGATCGGGATGTGGGTTCAGCTGCTGAAGCTGCCGTACAACATCCTGTTCCCGCTGATCATTCTGTTCACGATTATCGGCGTCTATTGCTCCAGCAACAACGTGTTCGACGTCTACGTCATGATCGCGTTCGGGGTGATCGGCTATTTCATGCGCAAGCTCGGCTACGAGCCGGCACCGCTGGTGCTGGCCTTCGTGCTCGGACCGATGCTGGAAAACAACCTGCGCAAATCGCTGATCCTCTCCCAGGGCGACCTGATGACCTTCGTGACACGGCCGATCTCGGCTACCTGCCTGGCGCTCGCGGTAGTGCTGCTGGTCGGACCGCTACTGCCCTCGCTGCGCAAGAAGCGCGAGCTGGTCGCGCTCGATGAAGGGGTTTGATCCCTAGCTCGGCTTGATCACCTTCAGCGCACCCGGTTTCACCGGCTGCGCCATTGCCCGTGTCAGGATCAGCGCTTCCTTCTTCAGCATCTCCGCAAGCTCGGTTTCGCGCCGCCTGATCCGGTCGCTGGAGGCGCCGACGCTCAGCGCGGCAATCACCTGCCCGGCATCGTCGCGGATCGGGACGCCGACCCCGCCCATGCCGGGAAGGGCAACGTCGATCTGCACGGTATGGCCATGCTTGCGGGCAGCTATGATCCGCTCGCGCAGATATTTCGACGTGATGCGCGGCGATTTCGCCAGCCGCGGCATGATGACTTCGATGATGGCGTCGATCTCGGCGTCCGGCAGCCACACCATCAGCGCAAGGCTGCCGGCGCCGACGCCGAGCGGCCGGCGGCTGCCGATCTGCAGGTAATTGGGCTGCAAAGGATGGCTGCCGACGGAACGCGCCAGATACAGCGCCTCGACGCCGCTGCGCACCGACAACAGCGCGGTATCGGCGGATCGCTCCGAAAGCCGCAGCAGGCTCGGCTGCGCCAGTTCGGCGATGTCGACGGTGCGGCGCGCGCTGACCGCCATCACCCGCGCCTCCTGGCCGAGCTCGTAGGTTTTTGCGCCGGTCACGCGGGTGACGAAGCCCTCCTCAATCAGCGAGCCGAGGATGCGCAGCGCCGTCGCCTTGTTCAGCGAGGTGGCGTCGGCGATCTCGGTGAGCCGCAGAGGCGAGTTCTGCGCCAGCACGCGCAGGATCGCGCAGACCTTTTGGATGGCGTTGAAGTTGGCCGGCTGCCCGGCGACGGACAGCGCTGGCTTCTTCTTAGGTGACGTCGCGTTCATGCCGCCCTTCCCCGCATCGCGCTTCCCCCGATCCTAGAGAGCGCGGCGCGCGGACGACAGAGCAATATTTCGCCTGACGATACGCAGAGCTAAATTTTTATAGCATGAAACGGCGTTTTCGCGCCGCAGCATCGTTCTTATTCCGTCACACGAACCATTAACGGCATCACGGTTTACGCGGCACCTCGCCGAGATCCCAGAACAGGCCCGCCATGATGGCCAGCGCTTCCTCGGTGACCGGCAGCAGGATGTGTTCATCCGGCGCGTGCTGCGAGCAGCCGGGATAGGAATGCGGAATCCAGATCGTCGGCAGGCCGAGCCCTTCGGCAAAGACGCCGTTGGGCAGCGAACCGCCGATATTCGGCAGGATCGCCGGCGCCTTGCCCGTGGTCTGCCGGATCGAGTTCGCCGCCCAGTTGACCCAGGGGCTGTCCAAATCGGTACGCGACGCGCCAAACCTCTGCTGCCCGCTGACATCAACCATCGCAAAGCCATTGGCGTGCAGATAGGTCCTGACAGCGTCGACCACCTTTTCGTATTCGGTGCCGACCACGAAGCGTAGCTGCAACACGGCGCGAGCCACGCCTGGAATCGCGTTCGCCGGCTCATCGATATTGCCCGATGACATCGCCAGCACTTCGAGCGTGTTCCAGGCATAGACGCGTTCGGCGGCGGAGAGGCCATCCTCGCCCCAGTTCTCGGAGACCTGCGGCTCATCAGCCGTAGGCTCGACCTCCACATCGGCAAGTGCCGTGCGGATCAGGTTCGAGATGCGCGGCGGCTTCATGATGTCGAGCTTCATCCGCCCCCGGTGATCGACCAGCGCGGCGATCGCGTTTGCCAGGATGGTCGCGGGGTTGGCGAGCAGGCCGCCCCAATTGCCGGAGTGATTGCCGCCTTCACGCAGGTTGACGTCGAGATGGATGCGCACGCCGCCGCGGCAGCCGAGGAAGATGGTGGGACGATCCGCCGACAGCCGTGGGCCGTCGGATGCGAGCAACAGGTCGGCCTTGAGTTCCTGCTGCAGCGCCTCGCAGACCTCAGCCAGGTCCGGCGAGCCGATCTCCTCGCTGGTCTCGATGATGAACTTGGCATTGAAGCCGAGCTTGCCGCCGCGGGCTTCGCGGACGGCGCGCAACGCCGCCATGTTGATACTGTGCTGCCCCTTGTTGTCGGCGGTGCCGCGGCCGTAGACGCGATCGCCCTTGGTCGTGGTTTGCCACGGATTGAGGTTGTCGCGCCATTCACCGACCATGCCACCCACGACGTCGCCATGGCCGTAGGAGAGAACCGTCAACAATGACGGATCCTCGCGATAATCCGCCAGCAGATACGGGCCCTTGCCGATCGGCGACTCGATCAGCCGGGTCGAGAACCCGAGCTCTTCAAAGGCAGGCTGCAGTCCTTCCACCAGATAGGCGCGCAAGGGATCGCCCGGCAGCGGCTCCTGGCTCTGCGTAGGGAAACCGACCCGGCGGTTGAGCTCGGCGAGGAATTCGCCGGAGTGAAACTGCTGACGGACATTTTCAATCGCGTCGGCTCTCGTTGCCATGCTGTTTCCTTTTGCGTTCGCGAACGTATCACCGGTTAGTGTAGCCAGACAACTCATCTACTGGAAGTAGTATCAGTCGGACCGAATAGGGCCTTGCTAAGCCTCATGCAATGCAACAATTTCCGCCAACAGCCCGGCACCCGACCGGGCGGCGTATCCGGGAATAGCCAAGGTTCCACCACCATGAAAAAACAGATCCGGCTCAACGCCTTTGCCATGAACTGCGTGGCGCATCAATCGCCCGGGCTGTGGACCCATCCGCGCGACCGTACCCTTGACTATAACCGACTGCCCTATTGGCTGGATCTCGCCAGGACGCTGGAACGCGGGCGTTTCGACGGCTTGTTTCTCGCCGACGTGCTCGGCGTCTATGACGTGTTCGGCTCCAGCCCCGACGCGGCGCTGCGCAACGGCGCGCAGACCCCCTCGAATGAACCCTTGATGCTGATCCCGGCGATGGCGGCGGTGACGAAGCATCTCGGCTTCGGCGTCACCAGCAATCTGTCGTTCGAGCCGCCCTATCCGTTCGCGCGGCGGATGTCGACGCTCGATCACCTTACCGAGGGACGGGTCGGCTGGAACGTGGTGACCGGCTATCTCGACAGCGCCGCGCGCGGCGCCGGCAAGGACAAGCAGACCGCGCACGACGACCGCTACGAGATCGCCGATGAATATATGGAGCTGGTCTACAAGCTCTGGGAAGGCAGCTGGGAAGATGCGGCCGTGCTGCGCGATCGCGCGCGCGGCGTCTTCGCGGACCCGGCGAAGGTGCACCCCATCGCGCATGAGGGCAGTCATTACCGGCTCAATGCGATTCATCTGAGCGAGCCGTCGCCGCAGCGCACGCCGGTGCTGTACCAGGCCGGCACCTCGCCGCGCGGCCGGCAGTTCGCCGCCCGGCACGCCGAATGCGTGTTCATGTCGGGCCCGTCGGCCAAGATCATCGGTCCGCGCGTCGCGGCGATTCGTGACCTGGCACGCGAGATCGGGCGCAACCCGGCCGAGATCCTGATGTTCAGCATGATGACGATCATCCTCGGGCGCACCGAGGCGGAGGCGAAGGCGAAATACGCCGACTATCGCAAGCACATCAATCCCGAGGGCGCGCTGGCGCTGATGTCGGGCTGGACCGGCGTCGATTTCTCCGGCTACGACCTCGACCAGCAGGTCCGCCACGTCCAGAACGACGCCGGCCGCACCGCGCTCGACAACGTCACCCGCGCCGATCCGGATCGGGTCTGGACCGTGCGCGAAGTCATCGAACATGTCGGCATCGGCGGCGCCGGCCCCGTCGTGGTCGGCACGCCCGAGAAGGTCGCCGACGATATCGAGGCCTGGTTCGAGCAGACCGACGTCGACGGCCTCAACGTCGCCTTCGCGACGTCGCCCGGCGATTTCGAGGACATCGCCGACATGCTGGTGCCCGAACTGACCCGTCGCGGGCGATACAAGAGCGCGTATGCCGAGGGCACGCTGCGCGAGAAGCTGTTCGGCAAGGGCCGCGCGCGGCTGACGGCGCAGCATCCGGCGAGCCAGTATCGGCCGGGTGCGCGGGTGAAGGCGGCGGAATGACAACGCTGCTACTTCCGTCATCCCCGCGCAACGGCTTCGCCGTTGTCGCTGGAGGTGCGAACCTGCGGTGCACTTGCACCGCTGGGCGAGCCTCGAGGGATGCATCGGCCACAGCCGGGCCGTCGTACTTCGAGGCGCGCAAGAGCGCGCACCTCAGCATGACGGGGATAGTTTGCATTACCTCTCAATTCACCGAATTGCTCACCACCACCTCGATCAGCTTGGTGCCGGGCCGACCAATAGCTGACGACAGCACCGACTTCAGTTGCCCTGGATCGGTGACACGCATAGCTTCGAGCCCGAGTGATTTGGCGACGCCGGTGAAATCGACCGGCGGATCGACGAAGTCCATGCCGACATAATGATCGTCGCCGTGGAAGGCGAGCAGGCGCTGCTTGATGATGCGATAGCCGCCATTGTTGACGATCACGAAGGTCAGCGGCAGCTTGTGGTTCGCGGCGGTCCACAGCGACTGGATCGAATACATCGAGCTGCCGTCGCCGGAATAGCACACCACCGGGCGCTCGGGATTGGCAAGGCTGACGCCGACGGAAGCCGGCAGGCCCCAGCCGATGCCGCCCGAGGCCAGCGCGTGATAGCCGTAGCGGTCGCGGTGCGGCCGCAACGCCAGGATTTGCCGCGACGATGTCAGGCCTTCGTCGACCAGGATCGCATTGTCGGGCATCGCCTCGACCACTTGCAGCGCCAGCCAGTCAGGATCGATCGGCGATTTGGTGCTGGCCTTCGATATCTGCTCGATCAGCGGTTTGCGTTTCGCGGTCCAGTTCTTTGAGGCCAGCGCGGCCACGCCCTGCTTGGCGCGCGTTTCGAGCGCGCCGCCGCCGGCCGCCTTCAGCGCCGGCACCAGCGCGCGCAGGGTTTCCTTCACGTCGGCCTTGAGCGCGATCTCGGCGCCGTAATTCTTGGCGAGATCCCAGTCGACCAGACCGATCTGCACGATGCCGAGCCCGTCGGGCAGCGGATCGACTTCGCTGTAGACCGACATCCGCAACGGATCGGCGCCGAGCACGATCATCAGATCGTAAGGCGACAGCACTTCGCGAACCTGCTTTTGCAGGCGCGACAGCGCGCCCATGAAGCACGGACTTTCCGACAGGAAGTGCGCGCCGTAGGGCGTCGAACATTGATAGGCCGGCGCGCCGATCGCTTCCGCGAACTGCGCGGCTTCCTTCAACGCGTCGCTCTTGACGATCTCGTCGCCGCTAATGATCACCGGCCGCTCCGCTTTGAGGATGCGCGCGACCAACGCCCCGAGCGCTTCGTCCGATGGTTTGACGCGGGTATCGACGCGGGTGGAGCGGCCGAGCTCGATGCCGGCTTCGGCGTTGAGGATGTCGCCCGGCAGCGAGATGAACACCGGCCCGGTCGGCGGCGTGGTTGCGATCTTGGCGGCGCGGCGCACGATCCGCGGCAGATCCTCCAGCCGCGTCACCTCGACGGCCCATTTCACCAGCGGCTCCGCCATCTGCACCAGCGGGCCATACAGCACCGGCTCCATCAGCCCGTGGCCCTGCTCCTGCTGGCCCGCAGTCAGGATCATCGGCGTGCCGGTGAAGGCCGCGTTGAACAGCGAGCCCATCGCATTGCCGAGCCCGGGCGCGACGTGGACGTTGCAGGCGACGAGCTTGCCCGAGGCGCGGCTGTAACCGTCGGCGATCGCGACCACCAGGCTCTCCTGCATCGCCATCACATAGGTGAGGTCAGGATGATCCTTCAGGGCGTGCATGATCGGCAGTTCGGTGGTGCCGGGGTTGCCGAACAGATGCGTGACGCCCTCGTCCTTCAGCAGCGCGAGAAAGGCCGAGCGCCCGGTAATGCGATTTTTCATACTTCCTCCTGCCCGAGGTTCGTTGACCTCTCGGGATCAGGCCATCATGACGATCGGCAATGGTGAGATCAAATGGAGCGCGGTCATGGCTGCCCTGCGTGATCAGGCATGAAGCTGGTTATGGCTAGAACATCCCCTCGCGATCACTGCGCTTCTTCTTTTTCGAGCGCTGCCAGACCACGCCGGGATAACCTTTCAGCGGCACCAGCGGTTCGCCGGTATAAGCCCATTCCTGCAGCTCCTCGATCGCGATGTGGTAGAGCGGCTGGCGGCCGGTGCGGCCGGTGAACAGCGCGCGCGGAATGTTGACCATGTGCGGCGAACGCGGGCGCTCGTAGGCGATCGGCGTGCCGCAGCTGCTGCAGAAGCTGCGCACGGTCTTGGTCGCCTTGTCTTCATAGCGGGTGATGGAGGTCTTTCCCTCGGTGATGCGGAAGCGCTTGCGCCAGCTTCCGACATAGGTCGCGTAGGCCGCGCCGTGGGCGCGGCGGCTCGACGGCGTATGATCGTGCCAGGCCCAGCGCGCCGGCACGTCGATTTCGAAGCAGACTTTGCCGCACAGGCATTGGCCGGCGGCGGGTTTTCCCACCGCCACAGGTTTTGCCTTTTTCTTTTCGGTTTCTTCGAGCTCGGGAAACATGCTCGGTCCTCACGTTTCGTCATTGCGAGCAAAGCGAAGCAATCCATTCTTTCTTTACGTTGTGAGATGGATTGCTTCGCTTCGCTCGCAATGACGGTGGAGTGCTATGCCTGCGCCAACTCGTCGTGTGCGGGGTAGTCGGTGTAGCCGGCGACGTCGCCGCCATAGAAGGTCGCGCGGTTATAGGGCGTCAGCGGGAAGCCGCGTTGCAGGCGGCGCGGCAGGTCCGGATTGGAGATGAAGATCCGTCCGAACGCGATCGCATCGGCATGGCCGGCTGCGATCGCGGCATTCGCGGTCTCGCCGGTGAAGCCGCCGGCCGTGATCAGCACGCCTTTCCAAATGGGGCGGAACAGCACCATCGCCGACGGCACGTTCTGATGGTTGACCTCGGCGCGGCCGGCGCCGCTGGAGCGCGGTTCGATGAAATGCAGATAGGCAAGCCCGAACGGATTGAGCGATTGCACGACATGGCTATAGAGCGGCATCGGGTCCGGCTCGCCGCTGCCATTGGCGATACCGTACGGCGACAGCCGCAGGCCGACGCGGCTCGCGCCCCAGACCTCGACCACGGCCTCTGTCACTTCCATCAGAAAGCGCGTGCGGTTTTCGATGGAGCCGCCATATTGATCGGTGCGCAGATTGGTGTGCGACTGCAGGAACTGCTCGATCAGATAGCCGTTGGCACCGTGGATCTCGACGCCGTCGAAGCCGGCGGCAAGCGCATTCTTCGCCGCCTGCCGGTAGGCATCGACCACGCCAGGGATTTCGGATGTCTCGAGCGCGCGCGGCGTCTCGTAGGTCACGGCTTTGCCGTCGGCCGTCCCGGTCTTCAGATCGGGCGGGATCGCAACCGCCGAGGGTGCGACCGGCAGCACGCCGCCGGGCTGGAACGAGGAATGCGAAACGCGGCCGACATGCCAGAGCTGCAGGAAGATCACGCCGCCCTTGGCGTGAACGGCATCGACGACCTTTCGCCAGCCCGCGATCTGCTGCTCGGTATAAATTCCGGGGACGCCGGGGCTGCCAAAACCCGTCGCCATCACGGGCGAGGCTTCGGCAATCAGCAATCCGCCCGGCGTCGCGCGCTGGGCGTAATATTCCGCGTTCAGCGGCCGCGGCGCGAGGCTGGGCTTTTCCGCCCGCATCCGCGTCAGCGGCGCTAGGGCGAGACGATGTTTGAGCTGGTAGGGACCGATCTGCAGCGGGGAAAACAATGATGGATGATTCATGCCGGTGTGGAACTCCAAAGTATCCGTATTCATACGAGTATGTAACCGGTTCCGCTTGCCCGTAAAAGACTGGAGCAGCTTTTGTTTTGAAAGCGAAGCGGGCGCCCGCTCGAACCGATGTAGTGAGCCAGTATTTTCATGCCGAAATCGAGTGCCAAATCGCTTCCTTCGCTCAGCGTTCGCATCGATCTGGATGCGAACGCCCGGATCGGGCCGGGCAAGATCCAGCTGTTGGAGAACATCCAGACCTGCGGCTCGATTTCGGCTGCCGGCCGCGCGATGGAGATGTCGTACAAGCGGGCATGGGATCTGGTCGACGAGATCAACCGCATCTGCCGGCAGGCCGCCGTCGAGCGGCAGACCGGCGGCAAGAACGGCGGCGGCGCGGTGCTGACGTCGTTCGGCATCTCGCTGGTCAAGCGCTACCGCAAGATCGAACGCAACGCCGCGAGCGCGGCGCGCAAGGAGTTGCAGGCGCTGCGCAGCGAGATCGGCCGGAAGAAGCGGGCGGGGTGACGACCGATTTTTAGTAGTCGTCGTCCCGGCGAACGCCGGGACCCATACGCCGCAGCGGTAATTATTGAGCACAATGGGAGACGGCTTCTTTCAACAACAGATGACCGGGGTTATGGGTCCCGGCTCAAGGCCGGGACGACGTAAACCCTACCCCGTCTTGATCCAGACCGCCTTGACGTTGAGATACTCCTCCAGGTGCTGCTTGCCTGACTCGCGGCCGTAGCCGCTCATCTTGTAGCCGCCGAACGGCACCGCCGGGTCCATCGCCTGGTAGCAATTGACCCAGACCGAGCCGGCGCGCAGCGATTTTGCCACCTGATGCGCCTTGCTGACATTGGTGGTCCAGACGCCGCTGCCCAATCCGAACGTGGTGGCGTTGGCGCGTGCGATCAGTTCGTCGGTGTCCTTGAACGAGATCGCCGAGATCACCGGGCCGAAGATTTCCTCCTGCGCGATCCGCATATTGTCCTGCACGTTGGCGAACACGGTCGGCGCCACGAAATAGCCCTTCGACAGCGCGCCTTCGGTCAGCGGCGTACCGCCGGTCAGCGCCTTGGCACCCTCCTGCTGGCCGATCGAGAGATAGCCGGAAACGCGCTTCATCTGCTCCGCCGACACCAAGGGTCCGATCTGGGTGTTGGGATCGAGGCCGTTGCCGACCTGCAGCTTCTTGCCGAATTCGGCGACGCGGCCGACGAACTCGTCATAGATCTTGTGTTCGACGAACAGGCGCGTCCCCGCGCTGCAGATCTGGCCGGAATTGGCGAACACCGCCATCGCCGCGCCCGGCACCGCCGCATCGAGGTCGGCGTCGGCGAACACGATGTCCGGCGATTTGCCGCCGAGCTCCAGCGACACGCGCTTGAGGTTGCCGGCGGAGGCCCTGACGATGGCTTGCCCGGTGACATGCGAGCCGGTGAAGGCGACCTTGTCGACGCCGGAATGCGAGGACAGTGCCGCGCCCGCGGTCTCGCCGTAACCAGGCACCACGTTGACGACGCCGGGCGGGATGCCGGCCTCCATGCAGAGCTCGGCCAGCCGCAGCGAGGTCAGCGGCGATTCCTCGGCCGGCTTCAGGATCACGGTGCAGCCGGTCGCGATCGCCGGACCGATCTTCCAGACGCTGGCGCTGAGCGGGCCGTTCCAGGGAATGATCGCGCCGACGACGCCGACCGGCTCCTTCAGCGTGTAGGAGAAGATGTCGCCGGGCAGCGAGTTCTCGATCGTCTCGCCATGCAGCGCGGTGGCCTGGCCCGCATAATACCTGAGCATACCGAGCACGCGCAGCCGGTTGCCGCGGGTGCGGCTGATCGGCGCGCCCATGTCAAGCGTATCGAGCTGCGACAGCTCCTCGAAATTCTTCTCGACGAGATCGGCGAGCTTCAACAGCAGGTTCTGCCGCTCGAACGGCTTGACCTTGCTCCACGGACCCTCGAAGGCCCGCCGGGCTGCCGCCACCGCGCGGTTGATGTCCTCGGCGTCGCCCTCGGCTACCGTGGCGAGCAGTTCGCCGGTCGCCGGGTTATGGGTCTCGAACTGCTTGCCGGAGGCCGCATCGACCCACTGGCCGTCGATCAGCATCTTCTTGTAGGAACCATCCGCATAGGGGTGGCGCGTGATCGGAATTGCCTGTGATACAGCCATGTATTTACTCCCTTGGATCGATAGCCGTTCTTGTGATGAAGATCGTTATATCTGGATAACTATATCGTCGGGCTCCAAACCGTAAAGCGGAACGAGCCTCCGGAAGCGGGACGGGAAATGAAGACCTGCCATGCCGGTTCGTACGTGCCGATATTGTCCTGATGAAGATTTGCGCTGATAAGTAGTGTAACCCGATTTGTGTCCGGAGGAAGTCTGCATGCCCCACCCTGCCATGTCCACCAATCATGTCGCCGTGATCACCGGAGGCGCGTCCGGCATCGGGCTGGCGGCCGCGATGCGGTTCGCCGGCCTCGGCATGAAAGTCTGCATTGCCGATATCGGCGCCGCGCGACTGGCGGAGGCTGCCACAAAACTGTCGTCTGTCGCCAAGGGCGGCGACGCCGATGTGATGACCGCCGAGGTGGATGTCAGCCGGTTTGAGGACGTCGCCAGGCTCGAAGCTGCGGTGCAGAAGCGGTTCGGCGGCACCGACATCCTGATGAACAATGCCGGCATCGGCCCCGACAGCAACAGCTTCGGTCCGCTGGAGAACTGGCAGCGCATTCTGAACGTCAACCTCTGGGGCATTATCCACGGCACCCAGGTTTTCGCGCCGCACATGATCGAACGCGGACGGCCCGGGCTCATCATCAATACCGGCTCCAAGCAAGGCATTACAACGCCACCCGGCAATCCCGCTTACAATGTCTCTAAAGCCGGCGTGAAAGCGCTGACCGAGGCGCTGCAGCATGAGCTGCGCAACACCGAAGGGTGCCAGATCAGCGCGCACCTGATGATCCCCGGTCACGTCTTCACCGCCCTCACCTCCCGCGGCCGCACCGAGAAACCTGATGGTGCCTGGACGCCCGAGCAGACCGTCGACTTCATGATTGAACGCATCGATGCCGGCGATTTCTACATCCTGTGCCCCGACAATGACGTGCCGCGGCAACTCGACGAACGGCGCATGCTGTGGGCCGCCGGCGATATCGTCGAAAACCGCCCGGCGCTGTCGCGCTGGCACAAGGATTACGCGGAGGCATTTGCGCGGTTTGTGAAGGGGAAGTGATAAGACTCGGTGTCGTCCCGGCCTTGAGCCGGGACCCATACCGCGTGATGCTCATTGTTGCAGAAGGTCGCTAACGCCAGTGCTCTCATCGATGGGCCGCGGCGTATGGGTCCCGGCTCAAGGCCGGGACGACGGCGGTGTTTGTATCTGCACCGTCATCCAAACGCAGTTTCGCATTCTCGCGGCGCATTACGCCCGAGCTTTGCCAGAAACTTCCCGCCCTCGAAACAGAGGGCGCAGGGAAGACCGGGTGCGCGCTGCACCCGCGGTCCCGTGTGCGGTTAGCACAAGAAATGCTGCACACGAGCATACAGGGCAGCGGAGAACACCCGGCCTTCCCTGCGCAATGGCTTTACGGCTTATGCCGTGATCTCCCCGGAGACGAGTTCT